>CALFCS010000056.1 GCA_937950565.1 uncultured Lachnospiraceae bacterium | reverse complement strand
TGACCCGCAGGGTAGTGCTAACCGTGCAGAATGTGCAACCATTATCCAGAGATTTATGGAGAAATATGAGAAATAGTCTGAGATGTTGGTGTGTTTGAACATGGAAAGGAGATAAATGAGAAGTGCGAAAGAAAATTGTAAGCTGGATACTTGCGGCCGCGCTTACGACAGGTATGTGTGTGGGAGAAGCAGGAGTAGGAAAGGCAGCGGAAACCAAAACGGAAGAAAAAATACTTGTGCATTATGATATGAGCCGGACAGAATCAGGAAAACTGGCAGACATGTCAGGAAATGGATACGATGCCGAGCTTGTGAATCTGACAGAGGATAATTTCGATAAGGATGGAGAAAGAGAAATCTGCAGGTTTCAAAATAATGGATACATAAAGCTTCCGGATTTCCTTGCAGGAGGCGAGGAGGAAGTAACTATTAAGATTACTTATAAAATTGGTTCTAACAATAATGAAGGATTACTGGCCTTCGGGGGAAAGAACCTGGACAGTTATCTCCGCTTCCATCCGAATGAGAATAAAACTACTTTCCTTTGGGAATCTATTCTTGCAGGAGGAAATGGATACTGTAAGGAAAAGGGATTTGCTTCTTATGGAGGCAGCCGCTATGCGACAATGACTGCCGTAATTAAAAAGAATCATACGCTGACTTATTATATGAATGGAAAGAAGCAGGGAGTTCTGGATATGAAAGGTGCTTCTCTGCAGAGAATTCTGGACACAGGTGCGCAGCGTTCTGCCAATATGATTGGATACATTGGCAGACCGATTTATGAAAATGATCCATATTTTAGCGGAGTGCTTGATGAATTTACGGTGTATGGATATGCATTAGCGGAAAATGAAATTGTAGGAGATACGCAGAAGACCACGGCTTCCGATACGAAGATTGTTTCTCAGATACTGCCGGAGGAGGCAGCTCTTGGTGGTGAAGAGTGGAAAGAGTATATGATAAGCGGAAATGGAAAGAATGGCGTACTGTATGCAGGGTATCCATATGATGATGTGCTGATTTATCAGAATATGTATCTGATTATGCCTTCTACGACGACCAGAGTGAATCCGTATTATTATGATGCTTTGGAATCGAATCGTCAGGCGGTCATTAAACAGGAAAATAATATGAAACTGGGAAGCCTTTTGTTCTTATATCCGCATCATCCGGGACCAAAGCTTCGGATGCAGATGTCTGATTCTATGGGAAGCGGGACAGATTATAGCGATTACGAGAGATGGACAGATTACGAAACGGCAGAGGCAGGCGTTACTTATACGAATGCACAGGGAACATGGGAACGGAGGACCTTTACTTCAAGAGCGGATGATGTGACGATTACAGAAATCACAAAATCTTCTGAGGGTGAAAAAGTCAGCATGGAAATATCCCTGGATAATCTGTCTTCTATACCGAAATTCACAGACGATTCCTGGAATCAGGGACCGATGCATATGCAGTACAAAAAGCTGGTCGATGAAGATGCAGACTATATCAGTCTGGTTGGAAAATATCCGGGAACAGGTGGTTTTTCCGGAAGCGAATTAAAAAATGGTGGTTATGTTGGTACGGCTCAGGTCATTGCTGTAGGCGGAAAGAAGGAATGGGTAAATAATACAGATACATCAAGAGACACACAGAATGTGGGAGCGGATACCGATCCGAGAATTAAAATTACCGGTGCAGATGCTGTGTATATTATTGAACGGACAGACCGCACATGGGATATGTGTACATTCGACGCATTTAAGGATAAACAGCAGTATGATTTGCTGGATGAGCTGAAGACAGAAATAACAAAGGTGGCAGATAAATATACAGAGAATGGAGTATTCAATTATCAGAAGGCGCTAGAGTCACACGTAAAGCTTCATCGTAAGGAATTTGATTCGGTAAATTTCAGCCTGGATGCAGATGAAGCAGATATTGCATTGCCGACGGAATCGTTAAAGTCAGAACAGAAGGCTGATAAGGAAGTGAACCTTGCGATGGCAGAACGTGCATATTATGCAGGACGCTACGCACAGATCTGCTGTTCCGGGTACAGTGCGCCGCGTCTTGGAGGTATGTGGACCGGCGAGTGGAATCCGGGATGGTGGAGAAGCTCTTATACGATGGATGCAAATGTAAACCTGCAGGTTTCATCAATGAACACAGGGAATCTTACAGAGGCGCCGGTTGGGTATATTACATTTATATTGCGGCAGCTGGATGACTGGATGGAAAATGCGGAGAATACATATGGGATGCATGATGCGATTAAAACTCCGATTAATACGGATGGAGATGTGGCAATTGGCATAGAGTCTGATTATAATTATCCGCATCAGTACTGGAATGCCGGTGCAAGCTGGATGCTCCTTCCAATTTATGAATATTGGCAGTGTTATGGCAATCAAAAGATTCCAATAAAAGATGAAATGCGCCTTTATGAAAATAAAGCGGCACTTGGAATAGAGGACGGAGGCCTTTCTGATACAGAAATAAAGGCACTGATTAACAGAGGTTATCTGGATCTTGAAGAGGATATTCTGCTCCCGCTTCTTACGAAGCAGGCAAATTTCTGGGAACAGCTTGTAACACCGGAGTATTATGTGGATCTGGATGGAACTCCGCATTATCAGAAAGGAAAGGCCAGTCTTAATGAGGATGAGAGATATTTGATTATTCCAAGTTTTTCTTCGGAGAATCATCCGAAAAGAGATGGAAAGTATACCTGGGATGCACAGGTAACAATGAATTCTACAATGGACATCTCAGCGGCGCGTTCCGGTCTTCTTATGACAATTGAGATGGAGAAGGCGGTAAATCGTGCAGATTCTGAAAAGGCGATTAAAAAATGGGAAAATCTGATTGCAGAACTTCCTGAATATCAGTATGACGGAGAACCTGGAAGCGCTGAAACAGCGACCGGGGGCGGAGGAGCATTAAAGGAATGGGCAGTAAATGTTTATCAAGAAAATAATGAGCACCGCCACCTCAGTCATTTGTATGTGGCATGGCCGGAATATGAGACGCAGCATGATGAAGCATTAGAAAAAGCTGCACAGCAGGCATTTGCAAATCGCAACCGGATTAACAGTGGTACAGAGGCAACAACCGGACATGGATGGCTGCATTCAGCTTTGGTAGCGGCCCGCCTGAAGGATGGTGAAGAGGTCTATCGTTGTATGCATTATCTGCTCTCCAGTGACATTTACTATACATCGCTTGTGACGGACCATAACACTGACCGGGGCTCCGGCACATACTGTACAGATACTGCACTGGGGATGGTTGGAGTTATTAATGAGTCACTCCTCTTTTCTAATACCGGGGAAATTGAAGTTCTTCCCGCATTACCAAAGAAATGGGAGACCGGCTCAATAAATGGCCTGATGGCAAGAACAAGAGCAGAGGTAGAGGAGCTTCAGTGGAATCAGAAAGAGCAGACAAGTACAGTGAAAATTCGTTCTGATATTGAGCAGGAAATTACGCTTACCTGTGGGCAGGATTGGAAATACGCTTCTGTAGAGGGAATAAAGAATGCAGAGATAAATGAGGGACAAAGTGTTGTATTGAATCTGGCAGCAGGAGAAGAGGTGACAGTTACATTCAGTATGAAGGAACTGGCACCACAGCCTCCGGTGCCGCCGGAAAAACTTCCATACGTAGATGTGAAGGAAGGCGACTGGTTCTATGATGGCGTATACTACAATTACTTTGCTGAAACCATGACAGGTAAGGACAAAACTCATTTTGCACCGCTTGAGAATCTGGCAAGAGCACAGTTTGCGGTTATCATCCACCGGATGCAGAATAAGCCGGAAATGAAATATACGG
>CALFCS010000055.1 GCA_937950565.1 uncultured Lachnospiraceae bacterium | reverse complement strand
CTATGAAGTGGGCAGTAAAAGAAGAAATCATCACAGGTAAGACAATTGATGGCGTACTTCTTCTTGACCCGCAGGGAAGCGCAAACCGTGCAGAGTGTGCAATGATTATTCAGAGATTCCTGGAGAAATACGAGAAGTAATCAGAAATAATTATGTTTAAGAAAATACAGGTTCGGAACCCGACTCCGGAATTTTGGAGGAATGGTTTCGAACCTGTATTTTTTTCGCGAGAAATGTCATTTTCTATAGAAGAGTGAATTAAGAATACAAAATTGTCCTATTTTTTTAACCGATATTATCCTAACGGTTCAAGGTGTTGAAATGCTAAATTAATTTTATAGTAAAAATATAAAGACAAGGAGAAGAGAAAATGAGACTAAGAAAAAAGGCATTATCTGCTATTATGGCGGCGAGTATGATATTTGGCATGCTGCCCGCTATGGGAGCGGAAACAGTGAATGCGGCAGAGAATGGTGCAGAAAGCAATCTCCCTACGCTGACAGTAGACATGACGCCGGATGTGGAGAGAGGATTAAAGCACGGCGCATCCGGTTGGCTTTACGGTCAGGGAGGCGAAGGAGTTCCGACAGCCAATATGATGACGGCATTGAAGCCGCACACTGCGGTGCAGAAGGCGCCGTATGGAATGCAGCATCCAAATGGAGATACGCTGGATATAGCAGAGACATTTTTGAATGCCGGAGGGGATGATATTCAGATTTATGTGCCGGATTATTATGCACTCTGGTTTTACGAATTCAGTTCTACAGAGGAGTATCTGAAGATTCTTAAGATGCAGGCACAGGCTTGTATTGATAAAGGAATTGCAGAGGATGTCGTCTATGTTCTTTATAATGAGCCGAGTGAAAACTGGATAGGCGGTTCTTATACAGACCTGGAGACCGGAACCTATTCTGAAGGATGGGACAGCCTGAACTGGTTCTGGAAAGATATGTATGAAGCAGTTGTAGAGCTGTATAAAGAGAATGGTGTGAAGAGCAAGCCACGTTTCGCCGGATTGAATCTTGCATGGTATCAGGCGAATGTTATGGAAAATTATGTGAAATTCTGTACAGAGCATGATTGTATGCCGGATGTTGTAACCTGGCATGACCTTTCTACAGGAGCATTTGATGCATTTGGAACGGAATATGCTCACTATAGAAATCTTGAGAAAAAATATGGTATTGAGACTCCAAGGGAAATTGTAATCAATGAGTATGCTGACTGGGTAGAATGTTCTTCTCCTGGAGACCTTATACGATGGATTGGTCTTTTTGAAGAATATAATGTATCCGGTTGTATGCCTTTCTGGCATCTGTCCAACAATCTGAATGGTATTGCGGCAGACAACAATGAAGGAAACGGTGCATGGTGGCTGTATAAATGGTATGGCGATATGTCCGGACAGTACCTTCCGGTTCAGACAAGCAATGCGGCAAAAAATGATTTTTACGGAGCAGCTTCACTGGATAATAACAAAAAGAGCGCTAATGTCATATTTGGCGGTGTAAATGGAACAGCGAATATTGTGCTGGATGACATTAATAAAACAGGTACTTTCAAAAATGCAGACAAAGTTCATGTTAAAATCGAAGCGACTGACTATACCGGTTTCCATGGTGTGGCAGAAGAGCCAAGAGTCGTAAAAGAAGGCGCAGTGGAAGTGAAAAACGGAAAAGCAGTCATTCCAGTTTCAGATATGCTGGAACTGAGCGGATACCGGATTACGGTAACACAGGCTACAGATGATGAACAGGCTGGATTTTTGTATCCGACATGGAAAGAGAAATACGAAGCTGAAAGTGGTTCTTTATTTGGCGGTGCGGCTCTTTCGGATGGCGCATGGAATATGGCCTGCTCAGGAAAGAAAAAGGTGAGCTGGATTCAAAACCCGCAGGCAGGTGTGGATATTGCAGTGGATGTTCCGAAGGATGGTTATTATAAGTATGATATGGTTTATACAGCCGGAAATGGATGTAATACTGCAAAGCCAAGTGAGAACACTCCATATACAGCATATCAGGATCTGCTCATTGATGGAGAGCAGACAGAAAGAATGCTTCTCCCAACAACACTCAATTTTAGCATGGGCGGTATGTACAGTACTTATATATATTTAAGCGCCGGCTCTCACACACTCAGGATTGCAGGTGTCGATCAGGTACGTTCTGCAGATGTAGACTGTATCTACCTGACATACAAAGGACCGGAAGAGAGCGATACCGAATTTCATAAAGTATACGAAGCAGAGCTTTCTGAGTTTAATGAACTGAAGGAAAATAAAACAACTCTCACAACAAAGCGTGAGGGCAGTATCGATTATGTAACAGGCCTGGAGAAGACCAGTGTAACAAAGGGCGGCGGCTTAAGAGTAAATGTAATCGTGCCGGAAAATGGTATGTATACATTAAAACTGCGTTATGCTTCAAAGGCGGCTGCAAAAGCAAACATTTATCAGGATAATGATGCTGTGAATCTGGATCGTTTCACTACAGCTGTGGAACTGAAGAATACAAAAGATAAATGGGCAAGTGCATACCAGACTATATTTTTACAGAAAGGAATTAACGTTATTGATATTGATACAACTGCAGAAATCCGACTGGATTATATGGAGGTATCTCAGATGACGGTAGAACCGGCGGCGGTTGTGGAGGCAGAAAGCGGAACACTTACCGGAGAGGCGGTAGTTGGCAATAATGAAAACGTAAATACCTTTGCTTCCGGCGGAAGTTATGTTGCAGGAATAAAAGCGGCTAACGGCGTAGAAGTGATTGACCCGTATGATCCGGAGTTTGAGATATATGGACTTGGGCGAGTGGTTGATTATGGAGAGGAAGAAGATAAGAACAGCCTTACAATCACGGTTGATGTGCCGGAGGCAGGCACGTACAACATGGCTGTTTATCAGTCGAACGGTGAATTATTTGGGGAGCATGGTTACAATGCGCAGATGACAGAGCGTTTTGCCTCTTTTTCTGTGAATGGCGGAAAAGCGAAGAAGACGGTATTCAGAAATACATACAGTGATGAGACCTTCCGCTCCCAGGTAATTCCGGTGACTTTGAAAGCAGGAAAGAACACGATTAAGATTTATAATGATAACTCAAAGGTTATTACGAATGGTATTTATAAGGGAGAGGGAGTTAAGGCGCCGGAAAATATCAATTATAATGCGCTGGTTAATTACACTCCGAATTTTGATAAATTTGAATTCTATCCGCTGACAGCTGAGACAGCAGAGATGGAAGATATGTTCCGTGTAACTACATCATCTACTGAAGGAGGACAGGTTGCGGCAAGTAAAGTAAGAGTAAAAGCAGGGGATACGGTCCGTATAGAATTTAATCCGGATGCAAATGGTATCTTAAAAGAAGCATCTGTAAATGGTAAAAGTATTATGGACAGCCTGAACGAGAATGGCGGAGTATATGTTGCTGTAAACGTTCAGGGCAACCTTGAGGTAACAGGAGTTTTTGAAAGGGTTGGAGAAAAGTCATTACTTTATTCGGTTAACTGCGGCGACATTGATCCTAAGACTCTGAGTGAGGGGGATGTTTTCGGAAGTTATAACAGCGTAACGGAGCAGTTCTATGGCGCAGACCCGAAGACCGGCAAAAAATGGGGGATTGTTGATGAATACCAAAAGGACGATAATTTCCCGGGCTGGCTGACCGGAGTGAAGACATGGCCATGTGAGCAGGGCGGTATTACAGATGAATCATCGAGAAATGAATCCTATCGTTATGCGAGAGGTCAGGCTGTAACAGATGTTGGTATTGTATATAAGTTTGAACTGGAACCAAATCAGATATGTGAACTGAATCTTGGCTTTTATGTGATTCCATGGTGGGTGAGCGCAGATAATCCGCGGACAATGAAGCTTGTATTAAATGGAAAAGTTGCTGCAGGATATGAGAATTTTACTGCAGGTACTGCCGTAAGCGCTCCATATGTGATTCATACAACTGCGGCGGCAGATGCAGACGGTAATCTTGAAGTTCAGATCGGACATGCGGATAACGCCGTATGGGGACCAGTGGTCAGCTATATCGATATCTATGACAATGTGGATGTACCAAGTGTCAGCGGTGTGGAAAAAGAGAAGAAAGCATTAGGGGAAGTTGTAAAAGAATGTGAGAAGATAGAACAGGGAAATTATACCGATGAAAGCTGGAGCACATTCGTGAATGCACTGGAAAATGGTAAATATGTATTGGAAAGCAGCCGTTTCCAGGCAGATGATATAAATGCAGCGGCCAAAAATATTACTGATGCAAAAAAAGCATTAAAAGAAAAGCCGGAGCCTCCTGCGCCTGAAAAACTTTCGTATGTGGATGTTACAGAAGACGACTGGTTCTATGAAGGTGTATATTATAATTACTTTGCAAAGACTATGACAGGTAAGGACAAAGAGCATTTTGTGCCGTATGAGAATCTTGCAAGGGCACAGTTTGCAATCATTGTACATCGTCTGCAGGGTGAACCGAGGGTGGCATATGAGCCGACATTCCCGGATGTGGCGGATGAGATATGGTACACGGATGCGATTCTGTGGGCGGCAAAAAATGAAATTGTAACCGGATATACGTCAACCGGATATTTTGGTCCGGCGGACAATATTCTCCGTGAGCAGATGGCAGTCATGATGTACCGTTATGCAA
>CALFCS010000054.1 GCA_937950565.1 uncultured Lachnospiraceae bacterium | reverse complement strand
ACCGGCTTGTCCTCAACTCCAAGGTAAGCCATACTTTCCAATGTTTAGTGGCTCTTCTTTTTCGACAATAATATTGGGATAAAAAATGCCATCCACCTCTGTGTACGTGCCACCCATCTTTTCAAAATCTGGTAATTCCCTGCTCATCGTCCTGTCCTCCTTGTCTTTTCATTTGATTGTGTTATTTGATTTTCATGCCATTCCTTTAACAGTTTTTCTATCAAATCCGTCTTTTGCTTTGGTGTATACCCTTCGGGAAAATACGCATCCAGCTTATCTGCACGAATCTTAATCTGTTCTCTTTGGTTTGGCTTTTCCTGCTCCAATATAAGAAACATTTCATCCATATCCAATGTTCCCGACTGGCTCATTCGCTTCATTCGATTTGCCTGAGAAAGTGATGGTGTGCATTGCTCCATATTCATTACGTCAAAAAGTTCATACTGCTGCTCCTCAGTCAGATAGGAAAGCTCTACTGCAACCGTAAATGCAATCTTTCCCTCGTCCACCATATCGAGCATCTTGGGAATCAGGCTGGTCAACCTGATATATCTTGCAATCTGGTTTCTGCTCTCACCCACTTCCTTTGCCAGTCGTTCAGCTGTCCGGAGTATCAGTGAACCATCTTCCAATTCGTCCTTTTTTAACTTCGTCCCAACTTGGGACATGAGCAAATCATTTCTCTTTCCCTGACTTTTCATTGCCTCAAGTTTCATTTTGTATGCAAATGCCTTCTCACTTGGCTTGATATTTTCTCTTTGCAGATTACTGTCTACCATCGTTATTACCGCCTCAGCATCCGTCAGTTCCATAACCACAATAGGAATCTCTGTTATGCCCGCCCACTCACACGCAGCCTTTCTTCTGTGACCAGATATAACCTCATATCCACAGCCACTTGGATTTTTCCTTGTTATCAATGGTACAAGCACACCATTCTCTTCAATGCTTTTGCTTAATTTGAATAATTCCATGTCGTGCTCCACTTTAAAGGGATGACCCTTAAAATCGTGTAATTCAGCAATTTTGACTTTTCCTGTAATTACACCATGCTTGTCTGTCCGTAATGAACTGATATTTCTGTTTTCTTCCATCTTTGCCCCCTTCCTGTCATTTGAAAGATATTGAAGAAGCTGAGTAATTTTTCAAAAGAAAAAGACCGCCTGCTTCTTCCATCAAAAGATGTTGAAAACAAGCGGTCTTACGACTCTTTTCCTATTCGATTGTTGATGAATTTTGATTGAATCCATCTATCTAAACTTTTAATTTATGAACAGCAGATGAATATGTATACTCATACGAGTTCTATCACTACAGACACTTTTACGTCGTGAAAAAGTTCCTTTTCTTTGCCGATTCCATCGGTTTTATTAAACCGAAAAATGCTTGCAAAGTGTGTAAATTCAAGGATTTCTACGAATCTATCCGATGTAGACATGTGACGACTTCCACATGTGTGGAATGTCCGAACATATCGCAGCACCGCACCTTCTCCACCTGGTAGCCCCGCTCGCCCAGATACTTCACATCTCTCGCTAATGTGGCGGAATCGCAGCTTACATACACAACCCGCTTCGGCCCCATTTTCACAATGGTATCCAGACAGACGGTATCACAGCCCTTCCGCGGCGGATCTACCACGATCACATCTGCATATACCTGATTTTTCTCATACTGCTCCGGCAGTACCTCCTCTGCCTTTCCCACAAAAAAGGTCACATTGTCCATTCCGTTTAGGCCGGCATTGGCGCGGGCATCCTCGATCGCCTGAGGCACAATTTCCACACCATAAACCTGTTTTGCCTTCTGGGCCAGAAACAGGGAAATCGTTCCGATTCCGCAGTACAGATCCCATACTGTTTCATTTCCGGTCAGACCCGCGTATTCCAGAGCCGTGCTGTACAGCTTCTCTGTCTGCACGGGATTTACCTGATAAAAGGACAGAGGAGAGATTCTGTATTTTACATTTCCGATATAGTCTGTAATATATCCGGGGCCATAGAGATTTACAATCCGGCTGCCCATAATCACGTTTGTCTTTTCCCTGTTGATGCTGACAGAAATGCTGGTTACCGCTGTTCCGTTTCCAAACAGCCCTCTCAGCCGCTCTGTAAGCACCTCTGCCCTTGTCAAAGCCTTTGCCTCTCCGTTCAGCACCAGGCACACCATCATTTCTCCGGTCCGGAAGCCTTTCCGGATCAAAACATGGCGAACCAGTCCCCGGTGATTTTCCTCGTCATAGGGCTCAATATGATACTGCTCCATATGTTCGCGGATACACTGGAGAATTGCGCTGTTTTCCTTTACTCCCAGAAGGCAGTCCTCTGTCTCTATAATCGAATGTGTTCTTCCGGCATAAAATCCGGTAATAATCCGGCCGTCCCGGCTTTTCCCGAAGGGGAACTGCGCCTTGTTGCGGTAACGCCAGGGCTCCTCCATTCCCATAATCGGATAAACAGAGATCTCGCCTGATTTTCCGTCTTCTGATTTTCCGTCTTCTGGTTTCCACGGTACATTTGTGAATTCATTTTCTTCTGTCCTCAGGCTTCCGTCCTCATTTCTGAAAACAAGATTTTCCAGTCCTCCGATTCTTCGCAGATTGCTGCAGACCTTATTTTCCTTAAAGCGCAGCTGTTCCTGATAATCCATGGCCTGAATCTGACATCCACCACATTGGCGGGCTACCGGACAAAGAGGGCATCAGACGGGCAAATCCGTAGGATTTTTTCACCTTCATTGCCTTGGCTTCCACCCGATCTCCAATGACAGCATCTTTAATAAACCAGGTAAAACCATCTGTTTTCCCGATTCCTTCCCCGCTGTCACTCATATCTTCAATAGTTGTCTGAAATACATCGTTTTTCTTCCAATCCATAGCTTCTCCCTGTCTTTATATGAATTTCTTAACATTTGCTCCCAAAAAAGTTATAATTTCTTCCCAAATTTTGGAAATACTTTAGAAACTCCTCAAACTTTAGACACATTTATTCGGTATGATATAACCATGATGCAGGACGGAACAGAACGACACCTTAGGATCTGCATCATAATAATGAACAACGAAGGTTCGTTATTCGCTTATATAAAAGGCCTGGCGGCAAACAGCGCGCAACCGTTGCCGGGTCGCCCAACAACAAGCCGTTTCGCCGTTGTGATTCCCCTTTCCGCGGCTGAGACGTTTACATATAAACCATACAACATACGTATACCTCCTGAAGAGGGCTGCCAGAAGTTCCGGATACCGGACTTTCTGGCAGCCCTCTTCAATGCATCTCTTT
>CALFCS010000053.1 GCA_937950565.1 uncultured Lachnospiraceae bacterium | reverse complement strand
TACAATGCAGATGTTGAAAAGGCTTTACTGGCAGGACTTCTCCATGACTGTGCAAAATGTATTCCCGGACAAAAAAAGCTCAAATTATGCAAAAAATATCATTTAACTGTATCAGAGGCAGAGCATGATAATCCAGGACTTCTGCACGCCAAATTAGGCGCATTTCTTGCGTCTGCAAAATATCATGTAAAAGATAGAGAAATACTGAATGCAATTGCCAGCCACACGACCGGACGTCCGCGGATGAGCCTCCTGGAAAAGATTGTTTATATTGCAGACTATATTGAACCCGGACGCCAGAATCTCCCTAATATGGAAGTTGTAAGAAAGCTTGCATTTGAAGATATCAATGAATGTCTCTACCGTATTTTGAATGATTCACTGACTTATTTGAAAAGCAGAGATATAGTAATTGATTTTATGACAGAAGAGACCTATAATTATTATAAGAAATTACTCGGAAAATAGGAGGAGATATTATGGAGCAGCAGGCATTTCATATGGCACAAACGGCTTGTCGGGCGCTGGAAGATAAGAAAGGAGAGGATGTCAAGGTTATTGATATCTCTCATGTATCCGTAATGGCAGATTATTTTATTATTGCTAACGGAAACAGCGAAAGCCAGGTAACGGCCCTTGTAGACAATGTGGATGAAAAAATGCATGAAGCCGGATATGCATTGAAACAACAGGAAGGTAAAGGCGGCGCGTGGGTTCTTCTGGATTATGGAGATGTTATCGTACATGTTTTTGATAAAGAAAATCGTCTGTTTTATAATTTAGAACGAATCTGGAGTGACGGAAAAATCGTAGAGATGTAAAAAGATGTAAAAACGGAAAACATTAAAAAGAAAGAGAAAGCCAATAATTCCGGCTTTCTCTTTCTTTTTACATTCTTCATACACAGGATAGCATAAAAGAATAAAAGCATCTCTTGTTAGCGAAGAAAACGGAATACACCTATTACTTTCCCAAGAATCTGAACATCCTTCACAATAATCGGTTCCATCGTGTCATTTTCCGGCTGTAAGCGGATAACACCTTCCTCTTTATAAAATGTCTTAACTGTAGCGCCATCTTCAATAAGCGCTACGACCATCTCTCCGTTGTGTGCTGTATTCTGTTGTTCGACGAGAACCATATCTCCATTCAGAATGCCGGCATTGATCATACTTTCTCCACGTACTTCAAGCATAAAAGTCTGTTTGTTCGGCATAAACTCCACAGGAATCGGGAAATAATTTTCAACATTCTGCTCGGCAAAGAGAGGTTCTCCTGCAGCGACACGTCCGACAATCGGAACATTCACCATCTCACGCCGCATAAAATTAAAAGAATCATCCAAAATCTCAATTGCTCTTGGTTTGGTCGGATCTCTCCGTATATATCCATTCTTTTCCAGTGTTTCCAGATGGGAGTGAACAGAAGATGTCGATTTTAAATGTACTGCTTCACATATATCACGAACTGAAGGAGGAAATCCCCGCTCTAAAATCTGTGATTTAATATATTCTAATATTTCCTGTTGTTTCGCACTTATCTTTCCTTTTTCCATATTAAAGAACCTCCTGAACCTTTCATCTATGATATCTTCATTTTTGCCGCAAGGGCATATGTTCTCACCAGGCTCGTGAAATACCTCACCAAGTGTTTACATTATATCATAACATCTGGCAAAAAGCAAACAAATGTTTTGAAAATATGTTCGATTTTCCTGTTGACAAACTTTTGTTCGTGTCATATAATAGAACCACGAACAAAAGTTCTGAACATTTATTCGGGAAGTAGAATAGAAGATTATGTAGATTATGTAAAAGAATTTTATGATAAGGGGATGTTTTATTATGAAGGGGCACAGATTATATGTATCAACAAAAAGAAGAAGACAGGTATATCTCAAGAAAATGTTTCTTTGTTTTACCGCAATGATAATAATTGCCGGGCTGAGCATTGGTGTATGCAGTAATTTTGTGGCAGCTCGTAATAATACTGTAGATAGTCCTATAGAGCATAAATATTATAAAAGTATCGAGCTTTCTTACGGAGATACTTTGTGGGACATTGCACAGGAATATATAACCGATGAATATGTCTCCATTTATGATTATATCAATGAATTAAAGCAGATTAATAATTTGCACTCGGATGACATTCATGCAAATCGATATTTGACTGTTGTGTATTACGATACAGAATTTAAATAATTCCAGAGTCAAAAATCATGAATCACGATATGTTTATACATCTTATACATAAGATTATAAATTTCAAATTTGATATATAATGCCGTAAGGCTTATATATAACTCACCCATAGGCGGTGCATAAAAGCGAAGGAGTGCGGATATGCACCGCCTTTCATAATCCTGGGAATCTATTTCATAATAATTTGTCCGCTTACTGAGACATCGATCTATACGACAAATACCGATTTTTCCAAAAGATATAGACAAGAAAACACAAACATGATATAATGTGAACACTTGGCGAGGTATCACACGAGCCTAGTGAGAACATATG
>CALFCS010000052.1 GCA_937950565.1 uncultured Lachnospiraceae bacterium | reverse complement strand
GCACTTTTTCTTCCCATGCCTGCATATATTTCAATCCCACCTTTTCGCTGGATTTAATCTTTGTTATACGCTTCTGCATATCTTTAATCCGACTGCTCGTACAGACCCGACTGACCGTCTCCGTCGTATGCTCAATATAATGCAAAAGTTCAATCAACTCTGGATTAACATTCTCTTTCCGGACTCCATTCGTATTCAGGAATATCCTGACTGCTCCATCCCCAAGTCTGATTCCCGGTTCTTCTTCACATGTCATCTGAAAAGTGTATTGGTAAAGTCCTTTCCCAAACAAATCAAACGGCATGATCATAATGATATATACCTGGTTCAGCTTATTAAAGTCTGTCTCTCCCGGCTCCAGCAACTTTACATCTATCATGCCCTGATACAGCCGGCTTCTCTTCGGAAGATTCTTCGTATTCTCCGCCTGCACTTCCGTATCATACACGACATCCTCTGAATCCCATGCCCACACATCCAGCTTCACAAACCGATTATACGGTGCGGTTCTCTGCTCCTTCTCCGTCTGGGGCAGATATTTTAAAGCAATTTCCTTCCCGAGGATAATCTCCAGTATATTCTGTACGATTACCGGATCCTCCATCGCCTCTGCAAATAAAAAGCGGTCTAACAGATTCAAATCCTTTAATTCTTTTCTTTTTGTTGCCATGCTTCTTTTCTCCTTTCATTATACGGAAAAATGCAGAAACATACAACATCCTTCCGCTATATTTTACTACTACAAAGTTGAATTTTCGGGCGATATGCCCCCTTTTTATCAGCGGACTGATAAAAGAATTTCAGATCATTAAAATGAATCTTCTAAGCAGCCGAATGGCTGTAAAGTGATATTAACATATATATCTATACTTGTCCATTTAAATTTTATAAAGAGTGATGCCAGGGCAGGCCACCAAACCAGAAAATCTCTTATGTGCAAGCACTTTATGGTTCATAGCTTTTGGCCCGCCCTGATGTCTTTCATAATCCTATTGGAACCGCAACGCCTCTATCGGCTTTTTCTTCGCCGCCTTATTTGCCGGATAAATGCCGAATATCACACCGATTCCTGCTGAAAACAGAATTGACAAAATCACAATTCCTACTGATAATCCATACTCCACTTCTCCCGCTATATTAATAATCAAAATCACAAGCCAGGAAAGTATAATACCCAAAAGACATCCCGTCAGGCTTACCATCAAAGCCTCTATCAGAAACTGTGTCATAATCGTCCCCCTGGATGCACCAATTGCTTTTCGAATACCGATTTCCCTTGTACGCTCTGTAACGGATACAAGCATGATATTCATAATACCGATTCCGCCAACTAAAAGTGATATCCCTGCAATTCCTCCGAGCAAAAGGGACAGTGTTCCGGTTACACTTTCCATTGCTTCAGCAATAGCAGACTGGTTAAAGATAGAGAATGCATCCTCATCTTCACGGAAACGTTCCAAAAGGATTGCCTCGAGTTCTGTCTCCGCCATATCCATATTGTCATCACTTACGGACACACAAAAAGAAGTAATATCCAGACCGACTCCTTCCGTCAAACGTACAAGAGCCGTATATGGAATATAGGCCGCATAACTGTTTCCCATATCATTTGCCTGTGTATCCTCTTCCTCCAGCACACCAATAATAAGAAATTCTTTCCCATCCAGCTTCACGATCTCTCCTGTTACATCTTGCCGCCCCAGTAAATCTACTGCCATCTCGGCATTAATAACAGCCACATTACTATGATTATCCACATCCGGATTCAAAAGAAATCTTCCACTCCCAAGTTTCAGCCCCTGTATATTCATGTAAGAAGGTGTTGTCCCTGTCACACTTACAGTTTCCTCTGCATAAGAACCGGAGGCTGTCACACTACTTTGAACAGAAGGCGCCGCTTCCTCCATACTGGTTCCCTCTATAAGCGCCGATAATTCCGAAAGCTTTATTGGCTTATTATAATCATCACTGATCGTTACGTTCAGCATATTCGTACCCAGTTGACTAATCGAATCCGTAATTGACCCCGTCGCACCATTTACTAAAGATACAAGCACTACAAGGGATACAACCCCGATAATAATTCCAAGCATAGTCAGAAAGGAACGCAGCTTGTTGGAGCAAATTGATTTTACAGCCATTTTCATTGATTGAATCAACATACTCCCACCTCCATCACATGCCCATCTTTTATTTGCACCCTTCTCCCTGCCTGCGCTGCCACAGATTCATCATGTGTAATAATCACAATGGTATTCCCCTGTTCATGGAGCTCATGAAAAAGTTCCATAATTTGTATTCCAGTGGCAGAGTCCAGATTCCCGGTCGGTTCGTCCGCCAGAAATAAAGATGGAGCCGTGACCATGGCTCTGGCAATCGCCACTCTCTGCTGTTGGCCGCCGGAAAGCTGCGCCGGCCGATGGCTGCGCCTCTCATATATCCCGACCTTTTCCAGCGCTTCCCTGGTACGTTCTCTTCGTTCCTTTGCTCCTGTTCCCTGATAAATCAAAGGAAGCTCCACATTTTCCTCCGCACTCATATTTCCAATCAGGTTAAAGCTTTGAAAAACAAATCCAATCTTCCGATTCCGAATATTGGCAAGTTCTTTTTCGGAATAGTGTTCTATAGACTGCCCATCCAGCAGATACTGCCCTTCATCCGCCACATCCAGACATCCCATAATATTCATAAGTGTCGACTTTCCACTCCCGGAGGGCCCGATAATACTGACAAATTCCCCCGGCCGTATATGAAGACTGGCATGGTCAAGCGCCCGTACTTTCTCATCACCCATCTGGTATACTTTCGATACATCTTGAAAAATAATCATCTCAGACAGCCTCCTTCTCTCAATTCTGCGGTGATCTTCCGCCACCCGGCATCTTTCCATCACCCGGCATTTCTCCGTCGCCCGGCATTTTCCCACCGCCCGGCATTTCTCCGCCACCTGGCATTTCTCCACCGCCCGGCATCTGGCCTCCGCCCGGTATTCCTCCGCCAAATGAAGATTCGCTGGAACTGCTGTCTCCTGTTCTTATATAATAAACAACGTCTCCTTCCTCCAGTCCGGATACAATTTCCACACTCTGTCCATCTGACAGGCCCGTTTCAACCGTCACCTCGCCGGACAGATTTCCCTCAGAGTCTTTCTTTGTATATACAAAAGTCTCTTCTCCTCTCTGCTGCAATGCAGTCATCGGAATCGTAAGTACATCTGATGCATCACTCACCTGGATAGAAGCCGACGCACTCATGCCAATACGCATATTTTCATTCATCGGAATCACAATCTCAACCGCATACTTCGTGTTTCCGCTTCCTGCAGACGCAGAATTTGCAACACTCGTAATCGCACCTTCAAATTCTTCTCCCTCCAATGCATCCAACGTTACTTTTGCCGTCTGTCCTTCCTCTACAGACAAGATGTCTAACTCATCCACATTCACACATACTTTCACATTCTCCTGCTTCTCAATGGAAAATGCTACCGCTTCATAATTACTATAATATTCGGAAGAAACAGAATTCCCGCTTGTATTTACTCCGGATACATAGGAAGCCGCAAGACTTCCACCTGACATACTGCCGCCTGTAGTTCTGCTGTTTCCATTTCCCTGAGTTCCGGCCACATTTGCATCCTGATTTCCTGACGCCTGATGATTAAATGTCTGATTATTTGATATCTGATCATCCGGTGTCTGCTGTACCTCTGTTGTCCTTCCATATTTTGCAGTTATTTTGAGGACATTTCCGGAGACAGTTATTTCAAATTCAGAAGTCGCCTTTTCCAATGCAGGCAGACTTTCTTTTGAAAACAGATATCCGGTCTTTGCAGTTAACACAATTTCAGCGGTATATTCTGTTGATGCCTGAAATGTCTCCTCTTGACAGTTCCACGTGATTGTCCCGGTATATGTATTCGTCTCTGTAACTGCCTTCTGTGGAATCTGCCCTGTAGCCGGTTCCTGTATCGTTAATTCCGTAAAATCCTTAATTACTGTAAGTTGTGAACCGTCATCGTTAGCCTCATTTGCAGGCAATGTTGTTGTAGTGCTTCCCATATTTGCCGTCAAAAACAACAGCTGCCCTGTAGCCTCAGAAGCTGTACTTCCAGACATCTTTTGATATGACATTTGGCTTATATTCCCCTGCCCGGACGATGAGCTGTCAGAAGAAGAAACATTTCCAGAGGATGTCCCTCTCACAATCTCTGAACCCTCTGTAATATTAATATCTCCAATCACTCCATCCACTGCCGCTACGATTACCGGATTCTCCCTAAGTGCAGTAAGCTGTCCCTGTACTGCTTCTAACTCTTCCTGCTGCTCACTTAGTTCCTCCTTTTCAAGGCTGGTAAGTCCACCCTTTTTCCGCTTACTGCTAATAGAATCCAGGCTGCTTTCCACCTCTACAAGCGCGGATGTAACCGACGCCTTTTTCAATGTCGCAAGTGTCTGGCCGGCAGTCACCTTATCTCCGCTTTCTACCACAATCTCTTCTACCACCAGGCCCGCAGGCGCTGTAATACCTACCGTCTCAGCTACTTCCAGATTACCACTCCCTTCAACCGTATTACTAATATTTCCTTTTTCTACGGTCACACTCCGGGGTTCTGCCATCACCCCTTTTTCTCTCCCCATTCTAAGCCTGGCAGACAAAAGAAATATACCGGCGGCGGCAACAAGGATAATCACAACACAAGTTATCCAAAAAGACTTCTTCCTCAATAGTTTCTTATTCAGCTTCATATATCGTATCCTCCACGCAATCTGTTTTGCTTAGGATAAAGAAAAAATGTGATAATTTTGTGATGAAAAAATGATAAAAAGGTGATAAAGACAATGACAGAGGAACAGCCATTTTAATCACTGTCCCTCTGTCATGTCATCCACTATTTTCTATCCATACTTCTATAAATCACTCATACTGCTCCATAAATCTCTGGATAATTGCCGCACATTCGGCACGTGCAGCGCTGCCCTGCGGGTCTAAACGGGTTCCATTATCTTTTCCTGTAATAATTCCATTTCCTACTGCCCATTCCATAGCTTCCTCTGCAAATGGACTAACCATTCCTGCATCAGAAAATCCCGCTATAGGTTCGCGTTTTTTCACATCATATTTCTTATAATTTGCGTAACGATACATCATAACTGCCATTTGTTCACGGGTAATGTTATCGGCTGGTCCAAATAATCCACTGTCAGAATATCCATTTACCACTTTTGTGCCTGCCGCCCACAAGATCGCGTTCGTATACCATACCCCTTCCGTTACATCCGGAAAGACTGCCTGGTATTTCACTTCCGGCTCTCCATTCATACGATATAAAATAATTGCAAACTGTGCACGGGCAAGTGTATCAGCCGGTGCAAAATGCGTCTCGTCAAGACCGGTCATAATCTTATTATCATATATATACTGAACATAATCTTCGAACCAGTCTCCTTCATTCACATCCACAAATATATCTCTTACAATGTCTTTTGCTTTTAATGCTTCTTTTGCATCTGTTAACGCTTTTACCGCAGCATCTACTTCTGCCTGTTTCGCCTTTTTCTTATCATTCACACGCTTTGCATCTGAAAGCGCATTCTCATATGCCTTCCAGCTATCTGCTGTATACTTGTCCTTATCAGATTCCGGCACTGTATTTTTGATTGCCTCCACAAGCATTGTCTTGTCTGCCTCCGGCAATTCCTTTCCTGCATTTTCATATTCATATTTCACTTCATCTGCTGTCCATGCATTTCCGCTAATCACCAGGTTATCAATCAGCCCTTTATAATACTCGCCGTCATTCCAGTACGCTTTACCGATATTAATAATACTGTTGTTCCCCAAAATATCAGTAAGTGCATAGGAACTTGACTCTCTTTTTACCTCTTCTCCATTCACATAGAAAATGGATTCACCCTTCTTAAATACAAGTGCAATATGTGTCCATTCATCTGGAATCTGATACGTCATATGAGAAGGTCTTGTTCCGGTATTATTATATCGTTCCACCCTGATTTTATTTTCTTTATCTCCATAAATTCCAATATATCTTTCCTGTTGAAAAATCTGTCTATCACTGTTTGGCGCCACAAAGAAAATCCAATTTGTTGCTGATGAAGTATCCGGTTTTACCTGGAAAGCTACAGAAAATTCATCACGCCCGGACAAAACACTATTTCCTGCCACACCCGCTACTTTCAGAGACTGCCCGGAACCATTCAGAGATAATGCCTTGCCCCCATCATGTTCCGCCAGACTATAAGTTCCCGAAGCAACCGCACCATCATCTTCAAATCCTTCCGCATCATCAAAATCAAATCTTGCTTCTATAACAGGCTCCACTCCCTGCTGTTCCGCAATCTCCTCTGCCGTCAGCGCACGTGAAACAATGCGGTAGTTATCCAGCCATCCGTCAAAATGTTCTCCGCTTCCCCATGCTGCTTTTCCAATCCACAAAACACTGTTATCTCCAAGCATTTCATCAATTGCAACATCATTTTGTTTGTGCGTTGCAAGCCTTCCGTTCATATACACATCTGTTGCATCCTCGCCATATACAATATCAAGATGCATCCATTCACCCGTAACGTTTCTAACCGCAGCCTGGCCCGGTCTGTCCATTCCCAGACTGTTATAACATTCTGCAGTTATCCCATCGTTAATGAGAAGTCCCATATAATGTTCTGATGCAATTGTTTGGTCATAAGGATGCGGCGCTGCATAAAATGCCCAGTTTGTCTTTGTCCGGTTTCTTTTTACATCCATGGAAACGGTAATTTCCTTCTGACCTGTCAGCAAACTGGAACCATCCTCTTTTGTCACATTCAACCAGTTTTCTTTCTCTGCATTCAGATACAATGTGCCATTGTCCAGTGTATATGTTCCTGTTGCAACAGCGAGACCGCCCTTTAATCCATTTTCTTCATCATCAAAATCAAACTCCGCCAACACTTCCGCATCCAGCTCTTCCTGGCTGATTTCAGGCAAAACAGAAACCGTATACTCACGCTCCAGCTTCTTTGTCTGCCCGGCTTCATTCTTATAAGTAACCTCACATTTTATTTTTGTTACTCCACTCTTTTTGTACAATAATTCAACTGTTTTCTGATCCGCTGCGGACACAAATTCAGCTGCATTATCTACGCTCCACTTATAAGCGACAGGATTCACTTTACTCTCTATAAATTCCAGCGTCTCTGTTTCTCCAATCCGCCTCTTTTCTATATCCTTTGTGCATGATACAATCGCTGAACCTGGCTTTCTCGTCTGCTGACGCTGAATCTCTTTTGTTGCCGGCTCATAAAGACCCTCCGTAGAATACTTTTCAATCTTTATCGAATCTTCATCAATCGTCATGATCGTTGCCGTACTTATATCCGGTTCCAGATTTCTATTTGTATATCCCATATACCCTGCATTCAGATAAGTAAAATTAATAATCCGGCTCTCATAATTATGTGTCCCGACCGTTCCATCCGGAACTTTCATCACATCACCCACACCCAGATAATTCACAGTACCGCCCAGATACTGGTCAAAGTTTCCTGAGTGATTATGTCCAAACAAATATAAAATATCCAGTTTTTCTGCCGCTTCATTGATTACGTCGAACAATGTTCCTGCATAAATATTATCCAGCCAGCCTGCACTCCAGCTGCTCGATCTTGCAGACCATGAAAGCGGCACATGGGTAGCTATGATAACCGGCTTTCTGCATCCCTCTTCAATCAGTTTTCCCAGATAAGTATCCAGATTCGAGGCTGTTTTTTCCACAGCCGCCTTGCTCTCTGCTGATGATGTATATTTATCATCAACTCCCTGCACCCACGGAAAATCATCTTTGTTAATCGTATAGACAATATAATCCTCATATTCCTTTGCTCCGGTAGGAGTAAGCGTTCCATCTTTTACACGAGCTGTACTGTCATGATTCCCCTGCAGAAACAGATATTGAAGCTGAGACCATCTGCCTGTCATGACTTCACGAATATGATTGTAATTTGTCATCATCTCTTCTACTGTCTCTTCACCGGTCGGGTCTGTCCAGCCAAGCCCTGTGATATAATCTCCACACCACACAGCCAATTCCGGTTCAATCCCTGCCTCTTTGATATTCTTTGTAATTTCTTCCAGATTATCCGGCGCCGGGTCATCTTGATAATCTGACGCAAAAAACAGCTTGTGCTCATAATCCTCCGCTGCTTCTGACGTGAATGCCGTACCTGGGAATATTCCTCCCAAAAGTATCATCGACATACTTACTGCAAAAATTTTACGAAATTTCTGCCGGATACTTTTCTCCCTTCTGTACATTTTCCTTCCTCCGATTTCTACTATTTAGCAGGCTTTTAAAATGACTGCTATTCGTTTTATTATAACACAATATCCCTTTTCGCCGTCAAACTATTTCTCGTATTTTTCCATAAATCTCTGGATAATCAGTGCACATTCTGCACGCAATGCATTGCCCTGCGGGTCAATCTTCGTTCCTTCATACTTTCCTGTGATGATTCCGTTTCCAACTGCCCATTTCATTGCCTCTTTTGCAAATTCATTTACATTCGCCGCATCTTCAAACTTATTAAAATCTGTTGTCCTACTTACATCATATTTCAGATATTTTGCATAGCGGTACATCATCACTGCCATCTGCTCGCGGTTAATGTTATCTGCTGGTCCGAATAGACCGGTTCCGGTATATCCGGTTACCACTCCTGCACTTTCTGCCCACAAAATCGCATCTGTATACCAGATTTTCTCCGCTACGTCCGGGAATTTTGCCGTATATTCCATCTTCGGCTCATCCTGCATCCGGTGGATGATAACTGCAAACTGTGCTCTTGCCAGGTTCTCAAGCGGTGCAAAGTGCGTCTCATCCTTACCTGTCATCGTCTTTGCAAAGTAGTTGTAATATACGCCGTCATAGAACCAGTCACTCTCTGTTACATCTATAAATGGCAACTCATAACCTTCCATATCAGCAGTCAGAAGCACCCCGCCCCTGCAATGCGGATAAGCATTCGATTGTGCACAAATAAGAACTGTTCCACTTCGTTTATGAAAGGCAACCAGACCACTCTCATCAACAGAAGCAATCTTTTCATCTGAAGAAGTCCATGTGACTGTCTTGTCCTTTGTGTCGGCAGGTGTAATTTCTGCCTCTAACTGAACGGTACTATCTGCTTCTGTAACAGTTGTAATGCCGTCCACATTTTTAACATCGACATTTACAGATTCATCAATGACATGAAATGCATCTACTTCAATTTTAGACTTATAATTACCATTTGCCATTGATGTATCCGTAACTGTATTCGTTGCTGTTACCACGATTGTATGCAGCCCATAATCCAATTCTGTTTCTGATAATATCACCACTTCCCGGGCCGTATTCGCACTGTAGGTGTCAAAGGTTCCGTAGTCCACACCATCAATACTAATCCGCAGTTCGCCCCTGTCAAAATTCGTACAAGTAACAAATTCGATGCCTGTTCCGATAAACGCAAGCGTTGCTGTCTCTCCGCCTTTCGGATTCTCCAGATACTTGATTGTCCCATTGTAATCATCCGGCTCATCCCAGTTCTGCCAATCACCCTTATAAATAATACGACTGTCCTGGTCATCCACCTTCCCGGCTCTGGCTGCATGACTGTCCGTCAGTAACTGTAAATCACTTTGTGCAAATACAGCCCCTTTGCAAACAGCTTCCACACGGTAATGAATCTCATTTGTCTGAAGAAATGAAATAAGAAGTGCATCATCTTCATCGACAAATGTGCATTTGGTCAAATCTTCCGCTATTTTTTCCACATTTCCATCGGAAGCCTGTCGATATACGGTGTATGTAATATCATTTTCACCCTCCGCTTTCAGCGCATCCCAACTCAAAGCTGCCATAGAATTGTTGATTCTTTCTGCAAAAAAGTTTTTCACTTTCCTTGGGAAATTGGTTATTGTATAAGTTTCCCCTTTCTTTGTCTCAAAAGATGCCCTGTCACTGTTGACCGCTTTTAGCTTTACAATATTTCCTTTACTGTCCGTAACTTCAGCATAAGAAATGTTATCAGCCTCAATGACAGCAGTTCCACCATTGTTAGAAAGAAGTGTTACCTCTGTTAGAGATTTGTCTTTCCAATCCATAGAAATCTCAAAATTACCACGGGCCACAAGTCCCTCTATACTGCCTTCTGACCATGCATCGGGAAGGGCAGGCAAAAGATTGATGTAACCCATATTGCTTTGGAGCAACATTTCCGCCACACCTGAAGTATAACCAAAGTTTCCGTCAATCTGAAATGGCGCATGTGTATCCCACAGGTTTGGATAAATGCCATTTTCAAACAACTCCGTAATCAATTCGTGCGCTTTGTTCCCTTCTCCAAGTCTTGCCCATGTATTGATGCGCTGTCCCATTCCCCAGCCGGTAGTCTGATCTGTACGAAGTCCCATAGAAACTTTTGCCGCCTCTAACCACTCATCCTTTGTTGCAATCAAATCACCCGGGAAAAGACCAAGCATATGAGAAATATGTCTGTGGTTATATCCTTCCGGACTAATCACATTTCCATATTGATCCTTGTTATAAGAAGTTTCGTGATACCATTCCTTAATCTGGCCATCCTCACCAATCTCTATCGGTCCTTTTAAATTTGCCTGATTTTCCCTCCATCCAGCAGCCAGCTCCTCATCTACATTTAAGATTTCTGCAGCAGTAGCGGCATCTTCGTATAACTGCCAGATTAAGGACTGCTCATATGTATTGCCTGCTGTTCTCGGGCCATGCTCCGGCGAGAAGGATGGGGCGGATACCAGATAACCATCTTCATCTTCTACCAGCATCTGGTCATAAAGAAGCGCCTCTTCTTTTAACATTGGGTAAATGTATTTCTTCATATATTCTACGTCACCGGTAAATTCATAATACTCCCAGCAGTTCTGCAAAATCCATGGCACTGCCGCCGGAGACCAGCCCCAGTCAAAAACCCAGCCCGGACAAGTCCAGCCAAACGGAGTATTCTGCGTGTGAGCCATAAAGCCGTTCTCTTCGCCTTCTTCGCTTACCACACCTGCATAAATTGCAGCCGTCACACGCCCTGGTTCACGAAGACTATCCACATAATCAATCAGCGGTAGGGAACATTCTGCCAGATTGGTAGAATATGTCGGCCAGTAATTCATCTGCAGATTTACATTCAAATGATAGTCTGAGGCCCATGGCGGATTATTCAAGCAATTCCATACACCCTGAAGGTTAGACGGGAGTTTAGAATCTTCTCTGGAAGAAGCAATTGTAAGATACCTTCCATACTGGAACAGCATACCCTCCAACTGACGCATTTCGCCCATACTTGCAGTTCCATTCTTATATTCTTCCAACAGTTTATCTGTTGTTTTAGATGAGACTGCATACCCTAAGTCAAGAGAAACGCGGTTAAATAAAGACTGATAATCCTCAATATGGTCTTGTTTTACATCTGCGTAACCTTTATCTGATGCCAGACCGATAATCTCCTGCAGCTTCGCTTCCAGTTCTCCCATAGTTTCACCTGTTCGGTATTCCGGATATTCATTTTTATAATCCGTAACGGCTGAAACATATACTGTAACTGCACTTGCATCCGTAACAGTTAATTTATTTCCTGACCCGGTTACTTTTCCATCCTCAGGCACAACCTTAAGATAAGAAGCATATTGAAGCTGATTATCACTTACTTCTCCGCAAAGCATCAGCATATCGTCATGTGCAACTGTACTTCCACCTTGTTTTGACTCAAAACGGATATCAAAATTCATTTTGTCCGCTCCATCTGCTTCCAATCGTGCCACAAGCACGTTGTCGGGATGACTGACAAAATACTCTCTTGCATAACTCGTATGCCCTTCTGTAAATACAACAGAAGAAATTGCTGTCTTCAAGTCAAGGTCTCTCTCATAATGATTGACTTTGCTTTCTGTGATATCTGAAAAATCAAAATAAATATCTCCCCAGGCCTGATATGCACCATACCCATCAGAAATACCTGTCAGTTGATTGCAAAGTTCATGTGCTGCACTGGTATTTCCCTCCTGGAACAGACGCTGCACCTCTTTTAATGTTTCACCATATTTTCCATTGTCCGGCGAATTACCACCCATATAGCCCGGGCGGCTGTCACTTGGCCCGCCTGTCCAAAGCGTTTTTTCGTTAAAAGTCAGATGCTCACTTACTATCTCCCCATAAACATTTGCCCCAATATCTCCATTTCCAATTGGAAGCGTCTGCTGCTGCCATGTATTCTGCTCCTCTGTGTCATAATTCATGCCCGCAGAGAGAATATTCACACCTTTTGATGCCGGCTCGTCATACCGGAAACACAGTTCATTCCCCTCTGCCGCCTTCACTTCCGCTGCTGACAAATGCTGTGGAAATGATACGGACAATGCTAATATCACAGCCATTATACCAGCAGCAAATTGTCTTCTTCCCTTGTCTTTCACTTATTTTCCCTTCTTTCTTATAATATAAAATACACATATATTCATATTATCAACAGCAGCCTGCAATGACAATGGATTATTATATTATCTAAATCCTATCCCAGGCAGCTCTGTCATCTGCATCATATAAAAACCCCAGAAGCAAATATCTGTCTTCACAGACTTCTGCTTCCGGGGGGGGGGAGGTTATCATCCACCACTACATAACTCCTTGCAGTAATAGATAAGACATACCTCTTCAGCATTAGACTATTTCTCGTATTTCTCCATAAATCTCTGGATAATCAGTGCACATTCACCGCGAAGTGCATTGCCTTGCGGATCTATCTTCGTTCCTTCATACTTTCCCGTGATGATTCCGTTTCCAACTGCCCACTTCATTGCTTCTTTTGCAAATTCATTTACATCTGCCGCATCTTCAAACTGATCAAAGTCTGCTGTCTTACTTACATCATATTTCAGATATTTTGCATAACGGTACATCATAACTGCCATCTGCTCACGATTAATGTTATCTGCAGGCCCGAAGAATCCTGTATCAGAATATCCGGTTACCACTCCTGTGCCCGCTGCCCACAGAATCGCATCCGTATACCAGATTTTCTCCGCTACGTCCGGGAATTTTGCCGTATATTCCATCTTCGGCTCACCCTGCATCCGGTGGATAATAACTGCAAACTGTGCTCTTGCCAGGTTCTCAAGCGGTGCAAAGTGCGTCTCATCCTTACCTGTCATCGTCTCTGCAAAGTAGTTATAATATACACCGTCATAGAACCAGTCACCCTCAGAAACGTCTACAAATGGCATTTTCTTCTTTAACCCGCTCATCGCCTCCAGCAATTTCTCTGTCATTTCATCTACTGTATCCTGTTTATTTTCAGAAAGATCGGTTTCTAAAAGAGTTTTTGCATCTGCCAGAATCTTCTTCAATGCTTCCAGAGAATTCTCTGTATATTCCTCTTCCAAACAGCTTTCTGCTTTCTTAACCGCTTCCTCAAAGTCGCTTGTATCAGCAGCTTCTTCAACCTGACTGATAGCTTCTACAGTAATGTTATCAATTTTTACAGTTCTGGCATTCGGGTCATAGAATGAAAAATTCAAAATACTTTCTATTTCCGCATTACGATCTACTGCCCTCTTCAATTCCCATTTGTCCGGGTTTTTATCACCTGTCTTAAACACGCTCAAGTACAACATATTGTCATATACCATCGTACGACATGTATACCATTCACCTGCAAGAAACTCTTTTTCTGTAAGCCGGGTTTCGCCAACTGTCATTTGTTCCAGGGACAGACGTGTTTCAAATGCCGGCCGGATATCTACCCTGTTTACCCTGTTAAAATCCACTTCCGTACATAACTTATTATACATACCTGTATAGTCGGACATCGCTTCCGTAAACTGGAAATCAAACTGTGTAATATTATTGCCAAATGTCAAAAGCTTTCCGTCCGTTCCTTTTCTTGTCACTTCCAGGTCCGGGCTATTGCCCTTTAACTGAAGGTATTTGCCTTCCCCGGATGAAACAATCTGCGCCTTCTCCGGATTTGATATTTCCCATTCGGAACTTAAAGATGCTCCCTCTGTCTTATCCTCAAAATCTTCACTGACAATCAGTGTCTTACCATTTTCTTTGGATTCAATGACAGTTCCCGCTGATTTTTTTCCTTCTCTTGTTACTACAAATACTTTATCTCCTGCTTTTGCACGTTTCGGAACTGCCACTCTGATTGCTGTATTAGACCATTGCTTTATATCTTCTCCACTGACTTTTATCTCACCGGATTTTGTCTCAAAGATAATACTCCCTGCGTTCCGTCCAAATTCCATACCATCGATGTTCATGCATTGATAATACGGATCGTAGCCTGCCATTTCCACTTCAGGTTTTGCAATCTCGCTCTCATCAAAATTTTCCTGCACCCCGGCATTGTCCATAATAGACCGGATTCTGTCAGTCACAAAATCAGCATATCCAGATTCGCTGGAAGCTCCCCAATAAATAGGATTATCCCCCATATTATTAGGACCTGTCACATGCTCGATGATTCCATATGTTGAAACTAGCACATTATCTCTGACTGTATATCCGGATGTTTGTTCATCCAGATAGATTCCGCCTGCACCATAATCAGCATCGGCCGGCAAGAGATTATCATGCAGATAGTTTTCTGTTATATAAGAATCCGGAGCCTGATTAGATAAGGTGTAGATAGCGCCTCCGTCACAGACAATCTGATTTACATGATACACTTCATTGCGGAATATACGATTATTATTCATTGGATTTTCATTGCTTGTCCATCCATATCCTACGGATATTCCGCAATATGGACAATCATATATCGTGTTATTTGCAATTATCATTCCCTGCACATAACCGGCACCGATTCCTACTGCACCCTCATACTGGGTACCAATCGCGTGAATTTCATTATTCAGAATTCTGTCATCTCTGCAAAGTTCTCTCTCATCAGAAGGATTATAAGCTATATGGTAGTCTGTATTCTCATCGGCCGAAAACTTACCGGCTTCAATACCATTTCCGGCTGTTTCTTCAATGACATTATTGATTAATGTCACGCTTTCCGTTCCGGATGCCAGAAGAACACCTGTTGCTCCCATAAAACGAATTGTATTTCCATCCAACCGGACATTCCGTGCATTTTCAATGCGCACGCCTGCCCCTTCCCGTTTTACACCTACATTATTATCTGCAAATACAGAATAAGTAACATCCTGACAAGCCTGTCCGCCGACTTTTCCTTCCTCACATGGAGTAAGCCATGTGGAATGTTCAATCGTCAGACCGTTGAACTCAATATCGTGAGCTGGTGCATCCAAAGTCCCCTCTACACACAAAACTTCATCCAGCATTGGGATCACAGCAGAGGCTTTGCCCATATCCATGTCTTCAGGTGCTTTAAAATAAAGCCTGTTTTTCTGCGTATCCAGATACCATTCCATATCTTCGTCTATGTATTCATACGCATTCTCATAATAAAATGCATAATGGGGTCCACCCAAGTAATTATCAAGACCAGGATGTGCACGATTAAAGATACGCTCTGCCTCCGGACTCTGAATCGTTACCTGCCAGCACGCACCTTCCCAGTTAATTTCTTTTCCTGTATGCCCTGCTTCTGCCCTGCAGTCATAACTCTCTAACCTTTTAAGCGATTGTACCCGTAAAATATTCTCACTCCAGGCTGTAAAAATATGCAACTCTACTTCCTGAAGATTGTCCATCTCCGGGGAAATGCGCCCGTCATCTGCGACTATTACTCTGCCGCCCGCCGCTTGTACCTTTGTTGGATCAGACCAATTGTTCCACCATTCCGGTATCACATTTCCATTCTCATCCAACCGGTCCGCTCCCAGTATTCTGGAAGAACTGTCAAACACTCTATCTTTCCCTGTACGCGCACGGACAGCCTTTTTGTCATTGACATATAACTGCCGGAAATTCACGCTTTCCGGAACCTCTATACTATAAATATTCTCTGCCGCGTCATACAACTTCCATCCGCCTTCCAGTTCCTTTCCTCCACTGATTTCAACATTGGCTTCTTCGTAAGCCTCATAGCGGACTTTATAGCCGTTCGTTCCTGAATCTTCCTCTGTAAATTTTAAAGTCTCATCCTGATAATAAACACCATCCATCAGATAAACGACAATGTCTGACGTCATATCATCGTTTACTTCGGCAACCGCCTCTTTTGCCCTGGAAATTGTTTTAAAAGGTTTGCTCTTGGTTCCCGGATTATCGTCATTTCCTTCCAGTGACACATAAAAATTCTTATTGCTCTCTGTTACCTGCGCATCAGCTACAAATGCTGCTCCAGACACAGACCCTAGAAGCATTGACAGAGCCATACACCCTGCCAGCATTTTTGAAAGATCCGGTTTTAACCACTTTAAAATTTTGTTCTTCATTTTTTCTTTCCTCCTCTCTTTTTATGGAAATCAAATCACACCTCAATGACAGCAATTCCACCATTGTTAGAAAGAGAAGTTTCGTGATACCATTCCTTAATCTGCCCATCATCCTCAATCTCTATCATTCCTTTTAAATTTGCCTGATTTTCCCTCCATATTTTTTATCTTACCATGAAAACAGATATCTATTATAGAGGCTTTTTGTGGTTTTTGTTTGTTTTTTTGTGCAATTTTTGTTTTTCTAAATTCACTTCTTTTTTTTCACAAAAAAATTCAAGGACAGATATGGCTTCTATAAGCCACATCTATCCCTGTTTTGGACTGCCTGTCTCGAATCAGTTGCTTTCACCTTGCAGGGAATCAACCAGTTTTGCAGTTAATTCCCCTGTTAAATTTTTATTTCTCGTATTTCTCCATAAATCTCTGGATAATCAGTGCACACTCTCCGCGAAGTGCATTGCCTTGCGGGTCAATCTTTGTTCCTTCATACTTTCCTGTGATGATTCCGTTTCCAACTGCCCACTTCATTGCTTCTTTTGCAAATTCATTTACATCCATCGCATCTTCAAACTTATCAAAGTCTGTTTTTCCTGAAACATCATATCCCATACTGTCTGCATAGCGGTACATCATCACTGCCATCTGCTCGCGGTTAATATTATCTGCCGGTCCGAATAACCCAGTATCAGAGTATCCGTTTACAATCTTCTTATCTGCCGCCCACAGAATTGCATCTGTATACCAGATTTTCTCCGCTACATCCGGGAATTTTGCCGTATATTCCATCTTCGGCTCATCCTGCATCCGGTGGATGATAACTGCAAACTGTGCTCTTGCCAGGTTCTCAAGCGGTGCAAAGTGCGTCTCATCCTTACCTGTCATTGTCTTAGCAACATAGTTGTAATAAACACCGTCATAGAACCAGTCGTCCTTTGCCACATCTACATATGGAAGCTTCTCCGGCGGAACCGGTGGCTGCGGGTCGTCACCTTTCTCTTCCAAAGCTTCCCGTGCATCTGTAAGCGCTTTTACTGCCGCATCAATCGCTTCCTGAGTCGCTTCTTCATCTTCAAGCACTTCATTTGCTTTTGCAAGAGCATCCTCATATGCTTTCCATGTCTCTTCTGTGTAGTCTTCCTTCTCCAGGGCAGCCCTCTCTTCTGCATCTACTGCTTCTCTTAGCGCCTTTTTCAAATCAACCGGGACATACTTCCCGTATACTTCCCATTCTTTCAGACCTACACCGGCGTTCGTTACAGTAGAGCCTTCCGGTATATGTTTATTTAATGTACAACGAAGTGCTGTCGCGACTACCGGATTCTCAAATGTTACAGCATTTAATGCACCCTCTTTACTTCCAACAATATCTTTATCCACCATTAATAGAGTTACCCATGTATCGCTATTTACAGGAAGATATTCATATACATAACTTGCCGGTGTCTGGATACCTTCATATACAGAATCCGGACGGTCATCCCAAATATAAAGACTGCTGCTTTCAATCACAACAGGAGATGCCCAGTTATACTGCGCATATTCAGAGGCAGTTTCATTTCCCCATGTGCCCCATTGTCCGTTATCTAAGCTGCCATCATTAAGCGCTTCTCCACCCTTTTCCCAATCTGAATGGTAACTTACGCCTGGAGTTGCTGTTAAAGCAAGGTTCACATCTTCCGATGTTTCACTAATCTGACATTTCCTCTCAATGGATGTTCCTAACTCACTGGTCACTGCAACCGACAGAGTCACCGGTGCTTCCACAGACTCAGGTAATACAAATGCATAACCTGCCTTGTTGCCATCTGCCTTTTTCTGCTCCATATAAAGGGTCTTACCATCCGCTTCTACCTTCAGTACCGTCTGCGTGTCAGCAGTTACACCTGCCGCCATAACCCCGACCTTCCTGGAAGCAGCATCATAAACAAGTCCAATCTTACCCACTTCAACATTCTGGTCAATGTCAACCGCCGGTAATACAGTGCCTGCTTTCATGATCCATGTGCTATAGGCAACCGGTACATTGGCATCATTCAGGACTAAAATCTGTAATACCTTATTATCAGCCCGTTCAGGAACTGTAGTTGTTCCCTGATACTGTTTTGTTTCCCCTGTATTTACTGTCAGATCTTCATACTCTGCCGTGAGCAGTTTCATACCTGCGCTGATGTCATACCACAGGTATGCCACTTTACCTTTTATATTGTCTCTTCCCTTGTTATTGAACGGAATATTAACATTTATTTTTTCACCGGGTCTTAATTCGGATACTGCATTTCCATTTTCGTAGGTAATCTCCGCCGGGTCAGTCATAAGAACTGTCGGAGCATTCGCCGAATTATATACCTTGAATTCGTCTACAATCAAATACTGTCCGGATTTCTTCACACCTTTGAGCGTGTAGGTTCCATACGGCAGTATCTTTGAGGAATAGACAGTCTGCTGGTAGAGACGATTAGAATCAAAGCAACTAATCGTCTTTCTCTCTACTTCTTCTCCCTGAGCATTTGTAAGAATCATCTCCACATCGCCTTGGTCAGAATACTTCCTCGTGATATAATCAATCTTTGTTCCGGTAAATGTCACTTCAAACCAGCCGTCGTTCGCGCCACTTGTATCGTTATAGGCACAGATCGTCTGATTCATATCACTTGTCTGTCCCGTCGCGTAATACCACTGGTTGGTCGCCCATCCGTTATCCGTAACACTGGTACTGTATTTGACTGCTTCATCATTATAATCAAGATAATGAATCTCTCCTTCTGTCTTATGATAGCTCATGGTCTGCATCTTATTTGTTCTGTGGATATCTAAGATTACCAGTCCGCCCTCCGGAACCTTTTCCAGTTCCGTAAAGAAGGATGCCTTATCGGAAAGCTTTGTCCCGTTGACTGCCTTTACGATATCACGTGCACGGAAGCCCAATGCGTACGCCTCACTATCCTCAGGCACTGCTTCAAAATAAATACCGCCATATCCACTGGAAGCGGTCGAGGAAATGATGCTGTCATCGATACCGGAGACTGTCGCTCCCTTCCATTCTCCTCTCTGAAGAATGTCAGACGTGCCTGCGCCGGAGCTTGTCTTGGCATAAATTGGCGCTGTGCATTCACAATCCGTCTTACCATACTGATCCATCGGGAAATTCTTAAATCCTACGGCTTTCATACCTTCCTCATTCAGTACAGTGTAGTCATTTGCTCTTGGATTCCGGAACTGCGGATCAACATCAATCAGTGCATTCGCATCGTAGGAATTGGCATTCTTATTCACATTGAACCAATCCGGAAGGTTAATAGAGGCACCATAATCATAGTACCAGTTCTTATCAACTGCATATTCTGCCAGCTTAAACCGGTTCTCATCTACAAAGGCAAATCCATACGGTGTGGAGTTCGCTACAATATTGCCGTAAATCTCATCACGTGCGTTTGTATAAGAAACATGAATCTGCATCTGTCCATCCAGGATAATGTTGTTATAAACCTTCCGGTTGAAGCCTTCCCTCAACTTCACCCCAAGTCCAAGACAAAGATTATTATAAATTTCATAGTTTGAAGAACCATCATCCAGATCGATGCCCCATGTATGGGGTGCATCGGAATTGTGCTGAAATCTGTTGTCATGGATTTTAATAGTTTGGTATGCATCAATCAGGGCAATATCATAAGTCTTTCCATCTTTTTCATAATTCCGGATAATTTCACCGCTCTCGCCACTGGCATTGTAGCGCGGCACAGACCAGTAGCGGTCTCGTCCCCAGGAATTAAACGGGCCATGGTCAGTAGTCTCTAACTGAGCATTGTAGACATCATTATAAGCAATCTCATGACCGCCGAAGGTTCCGTCATTTACGTTGATACAGGAGCGCGCACTCCTGTGGATTGTGTTGTGCAGAATCTTGATTCTGCTGCTGACAGAAAGATTGACACCACAGGACTGTTTTTCAAAAATACCGATATTTTCCATATGGTTATTACTAATCTCAATATCTCTTGGATAATCCTCTGTAGCAGGTCCAATCAGTTCCGGATTGTCTACCCATGTCTTATGCACCTGCAGATCCGGGTAGAGGGAATGCTCCCAGAAAGAAGCTTCTCTTGCCGCATTTGAATTACCAATGATCTGCACTGCAGTTGAACCCATATTGACAAACTCACTGTTCGTTACTTTATTCTGATCATTGTAGCCATACATAAAAATTGCATTGCCGCCCATATCCAGGAATTCTGAGTTATCAACCTGGATATTCTTTCCATTTTCAATGTAGACTGCACCGGCTCTTACTATACACCAGTCGCCTCTAAGCAATGGAATGTACTGCTTCCCTTCTTCGTGAACAGTAAACATGGTACGTTTGGTTCCAAAGTAGGTAAAACCGTCTAATGTAATGTCCGTGACAGGATGCTCGTTGTCCCGGCCCTTGACCGTAATAAGATCTGTAGTAACGGATGCCTCTACTACAGCCTTTCCCAAATCCATGCCCGCTTCCGGCCAGACATAGAGCTTCCCATCATCGTTATCATAGAACCATTCACCCGGAGTATCCAATTCTTCAAATACATTCTCCACAACCACACTGTCACCCATGCCGCTTCCGCGGTTGTTGTCTCCGATCCATTCATACTTAAGACCCAGTACGTTAGATGCATCCTTCCCTGTGATGATATAGTCATTACCACCCCATCCAAGTTCATGTAAAGCGCGGATATGTCCCCCTGCCGGATCTGCATAAGAATCTACCCGTGACTTAACCTCTGCCCTGGTTGCAGCACCTTCCAATGGGAGTTTACCCGGAACTGCATTCGGGTAACGCGCCAGCACTTGTTCATCCCTGTTCAAAAACAGCTTGTCTATGCCAAGACCGGCTTCCAATTGAGCTACCTTGATAGAGCTGTTCCCAGAATAATCGGACCAGCTGAGGTCACCCAGTGTCATAGCACCGCTGATCTCAACTTCTTCTCCCGGATAGTTAGCGAACGTAACTCCTGAATCCTCCGCTGTCAGTTCTAACGGAGCTTCAAAAAAATACGTTCCCTCTCTTACATATACCACCGGATTAGATTCACTGGATTTCCGCGCTGCATCCCGCGCCTTCTCAAACGTGGCAAAAGGCTTACCTAAAGAACCATCCCCGCTTGTATCACTTCCATTAGCAGCAACATAAAAGATTCCTTTTTCTGCTGCTTCCACCTTGGACATATCCCAGTTTAAACCGCCCGTCAGACTGGTAGACAATAGTGCCGCAGATAGCAACAGCGCCGCAGATAGCAACAGCGCCGCCCTCTTCTTATTTCGTTTTCTCATTTTCCTCCTCCTTGATTAATTCTTAAAATGTCCTGCCCTTGATTGTGATCCATCAAAGGCAGGACTTTACAATAATACAACAGGTTATGAAGGGAATAACTAACCGTTGTTTCCTAATAGCATAAATCTTTGGATAATCAGTGCACACTCACCGCGAAGTGCATTACCCTGCGGGTCAATTTTTGTTCCATTATACTTACCCGTGATAATTCCGTTTCCGACTGCCCATTTCATTGCGTCATCAGCAAATTCGCTTACACTTCCCGCATCTTCGAATTTGTCAAAATCTGTTGTCTTGCTTACATCATATTTTAGATATTTTGCATAACGGTACATCATCACTGCCATCTGCTCACGGTTAATGTTATCTGCAGGGCCGAAGAATCCTGTATCAGAGTATCCGGTTACCACTCCTGTACCTGCCGCCCACAGAATCGCATCCGTGTACCATATCTGGTCTGCCACATCCGGGAAGACTGGCTCGTATTCTACCTTCGG
>CALFCS010000051.1 GCA_937950565.1 uncultured Lachnospiraceae bacterium | reverse complement strand
CGAAATATACCATATTCTGAACCCGGATACAGACCACCGGAAAAAATAAAGAGAGGTATCGCAGCATGCTGCATCTGACATCCAGTAACTTTGAGACAGAGATCATACACACAAAGTCCCCTGTTGTCGTTATGTTTTATGCCGACTGGTGTGCAAAATGCGCTATGATGAAGCCGGTTGTCAGCGACCTGGAGAAGAAATTTGCCGGAAAAGTCAGGTTCGGCGAGGTTGAAATTGAAGAATCAGCAGAGCTTGCCGCCGACTATGGCGCTGATAACCTGATTCCCACTTTTATTCTGTTTAAACAAGGAAAACCCGCTGGAATACTCAAAGGACTTATAGATGAAAATGTTTTCGAACAAAGGATAAAGAAAATCTTCATAAATTGTTAAGGCGGTTTTTATTTCCAAACCGCCTTTTATATGATATGATGTGAACAATAAGCAACGGACACAGGTTTTTAATGCTTGTGTCCGGGGCCTGATGAATCCAATCATTTACAGTTTCATAAAAAGGGGAGGAACTATGAAAAACTTTAAAAAATGTCTATCATTTACTTTAGCTATTACACTTGCCGCAGTAAGCCTTCCGCTTACGGCAAAGGCCGATAGTTCTAAAGTCGTAACCTTAGGAGCAAATCTTACAGACGAACAGAAAAACTCCATGTACGAATACTTTGGAACTTCTGCAGATAAGGTCGATACGATTGTAGTCAACAATTCGGATGAGCGCAAATACATGGAAGGCATCGCTACCGAAGCCCAGATTGGGACACGGACATTCAGCTGCTCTTATGTAGAGCCCACTGACGAAGGCGGTATTCAGGTAAAAGTGGCAAACCTTACATTTGTAACCAGTTCCATGATTGCCAGCACGCTGCTTACCTCCGGAGTCGAGAACTGCAACGTTGTTGCCGCTTCTCCGATTGAAGTATCCGGAACCGGCGCACTGACCGGAATTATGATGGCATATGAAAATGCAAGCGGAGAAACACTGGATGAAGGTCAGAAAGCTGCCGCCATGGAAGAACTCATAACTACAGGAGACCTGTCAAATACACTGGGACAACAGAAGGCTTCCGATGTCATGACATCCATCAAACACGAAATCATCAAAGAAGGAATTTCCGATGAAGGAGATATTGCCGACGCAATCAATAACATTGCAGATGACAAAGGGGTCACCCTGACAGATGACCAGGTTGCAAAAATCTCGAATGTCATGCAGGAAATTTCAAAATATGATTATAATGAAGATGCCTTTGAAGACACACTTGATAATCTGAACGGAAAGGCTGAAGGATTTTTCTCCAGCCTCTGGAAATCTATCAAAAACTTCTTCACAGGTGGAGATGATGACGAAGGTGGAATCATCAATAACACAAACGACGACCTCTTAGGAGACAACGCTGTTATTGACAGCACCCTTGATGCCGTAAAGGAAAAAGTAAAAGAAGCAGAAGAAGAAGGATTTTTTGATAAAATAATAAACTTCTTCAAAGATCTTTTCGGCGGCGGAGACGATGAAGCAGACGAAGAGTCTCCTGAAAATACAACCGAAAACATTGATGATGCTGATACAGCTGACAATGCTGATGATGCCAGTGATTCTCCGGCAGACGGAGCTGCCAGCGCAGGAGATGACTCCGGTACAGACGGGGCTGCTGGCGCAGGAGATGATTCCGGCACAGATGGGGCTGCCGGCGCAGGAGATGGTTCCGGCACAGATGGAGCTGCCGGTGCAGGAGATGACTCCGCTAATTAAATAAGCGAACCCGAAAAAACGGGAGGGCGCATACACCTGCACCCTCCCATTATTCTTTTTCTTTTTAAAACTCGAATACAGCAACTCCATAAGGCGGCAGCTTGTATGCAAAGGAATAAGGTCTTCCGTCGCACTCGCTCTTCTCTGCCTTATATACAAGCG
>CALFCS010000050.1 GCA_937950565.1 uncultured Lachnospiraceae bacterium | reverse complement strand
TAAAGACGTCCCAAAGAGGGCATCTTTTTTGAGTTTGTGCGCTATGCGGCGCATGGTGCTGGCGGGAAATTTCCGAAGATGTCTGCCGGGGCGTGGCACTATGATGATAGCGATATTGAACGGCTCAGCATGATTATGACACTGCATGACGTCGGTTTTACCAATGAAGAAGTTCATCAATATATGTCGTTGTGGGTTCAGGGTGAAGCAACCCGCGAGGAACGGAAAAAATGCTGGTTCAGAAAAGAAACGGCACACTGGACGAAATCCATTGATTTAAGGAGGCTTATCATTATGAGTAATTTATATGAAACAGATGCAGAATTTATGGAGCGTTTTGAACAGTTTGCGTACAATGAAGTTGTCAACGAAAAAGACCAGCAATTAGAAGAACCGGTCAGGGATTTGGCGATTATTATACGAGAGCGGGACTGAATCTTGCACAGCGTGAAAGGATAACCTTCTGCTTTTTAATGGCACAGGGCGGCTGTGAACCGCAGCTTACGGCACATGCAAAAGGCAATATGAATATGGGAAATCTGCATGTGACACAGCCGACACTTTCAAGACAGCTCATGCAGCTGGAAGAAGAACTCGGCGTGCGGCTTTTTGACAGAAGCAGTCCGTTCGATTATGGTGGAAAATGGAATGGGTGTTGCGATGGTGCATGAATTTCAGAATAATAATGAGGCGCTTTGTCTGCGCCCCATTGAACCGGAACTGATTAACGCAAGTGTGCTGGTCTGGAAAAAAGATCAGCGCAATGCGGCGGCAGTCCAAAAGTTTATAGAATATATTCAGTTCTCATTGTGAAGCCGTCTGCGGGTTTTGCGGTATTTGGCAGGAATTTTTTCAAGCGGCATGGTTTCGGGGGCATGGGTTGAACCGGCTTCTTTGGCGGTTTCATAATACCAGCACTTGTAATCAAGCGTATCAAGAGTTTCCTGAAGCTCTGCCACCTGCGCCCGCAGAATTTCACGCTGTTTATAAAATAATTCAAGGCGCTGTTCAATCGTTTCATCGCCTTGTAAGGCAAGATTGATGTACTCGCGGATATCTTTTAAAGGCATACCGGCTTTTTTTAAACAGCTGATGATTTTTAACCAGCCGTAGTCGGATTCCTGAAACATACGGATACCGCCCGGAGAGCGTTCTACAAAGGGAAGGAGTCCTTCCTTATCGTAGTAGCGCAGAGTAGAAGCCGGAACGTCCAGCATTTTTGCCATTTCACCAACAGTATAAATCATAATAATCTCCATTCCGCAGGCATTTTAATGTTGTCTGAATAACTTGAAGATAACTTTAACTTTAACTACAGTATACCGTGCAGAAAAGAAAACGTCAAGAAGGAAGATAAAAAAGAAAAATGAACCTAAAATGAAAAGTCAGAAGAATGAAGATTTTCAGAAAATATTAAAGGGAGGGATTATCCGATATGAATAAAACGTTAAAATTTAAAATTGCAACGGACGTGGTTATGACAGTGCTTCTGCTGTTTTTAATGTCCTACCAGCTGGCAGGGGACACGGCACATGAATGGCTCGGTGTGGCATTGTTTGTGGCATTTATTGTACATCACATTTTAAACCGCAGGTGGATTGCAGGAATTATAAAGGGAAAATACAGTGTGATGCGTGTGATACAGACGGTACTGGCAGATGGTGGTAAAAATGGCAGGCAGATGTTTTAAAGCCCCATCCACATTGCGGTCGGCAGTTGCAAAGGTGCTGGCGGCGGCTGTTGCGGTGTATGGCATCAGGGCATTTATAAAAAGGAAAATCGGCAGCTATATGCTGTTAAAAATACATTTTGTGTTTTTTGCGCCACAGGAATCATTACTGCTTTTTATACTGGACTATATGGCAGTCGTGGCGCTGTTTGTGTGGATTGGGTATTATGGCAGCCGGTGTATCAATCAATTTACAAGGAAAGAAATTAAAGGGCGGTGAAAAGAGAACAGCAGCCGTGTATCAAAGGAACATGATTTATTTTTGGAAAAATTTTCTCTTATTGTAATGGATATTAATCATTTTAAAAAGATCAATGATACCTATGGTCATGCATTTGGTGATGAGGCCATCTGCAAGGTGGCATCTATTTTGAAAAAAATGAGTGGATCATGCTTTTGCGTCCGATACGGAGGAGAAAAATTCGAAACAGAAGGTGGAATGAAAAGCTTTTCAATTAGTGTGGGGATTGCGGGAAGTAAAATAGAAGATGCACACGGAAAAGATGTGTTCCTGCAAGCGGATGCACAACTTTACCAGGTAAAACAAAATGGACGTAATCAGGTATGTTGCGAATAAGAATCGGAATTATAAAAGATTTCATGTTGATTTTACATACTTTTCATACAAAAAGGATAGCGGGTCAGACCGTTTCCCATTTACAATGAATGTAAAGGGAGGCGGTTTTTTGACATTTGAAGAAATAAAAAATAATGAAGAAATCAATGAATTTATAAATAAGGGAAATTATAATCTGGGACTTTTGGGATATACTGACCATTCACAGATTCACTGTTCCATTGTAGCTGATACAGCGGCGATGATTCTTAAAAAATTTGGATATTCTGAGCATGACATAGAACTGGCAAAGATTGCAGGGTATATGCATGATATCGGAAATGCAATTAACAGGACACATCATGCAGAATATGGAGGGTTACTTGCTGATGGAATATTGAAAAAAACGGACATGAACATTAAGGACAGAATAACGATTGTTTCAGCAATTTCTAATCATGATGAATCGACAGGAGGTGCGGTTGATTTAGTTTCAGCGGCACTCATTATTGCTGATAAGACAGATGTCAGGCGTGACAGGGTAAGGAGCGAAAAGGGAAAGGCTGCATTTGATATACATGACAGGGTTAATTATGCGGTCACTCAGCATAAATTGAAAGTTAATGTAGATAAGAAAACAATTTCACTTAATCTGCAGATTGATACAAAGATATGTTCAATGTATGAGTATTTTGAAATATTTCTTGGAAGAATGATGATGTGCAGAGGTGCAGCGGATATGCTTGGGGCAACATTTAAGCTTATGGCAAATGGTTCAAAGGTGTTGTAATAATTATCTTATACTAAGAAAGGATTTTTTATGAAAAAATATTATGTGCTGGATACTAACATTTTGCTTCAAAGTCCTAATGCAATATATGGTTTTGAAGATAATACAGTTGTTATTACTGGAACTACGCTTCAGGAGCTGGATTCCAAGAAAAATCTTGATGGAGAGATTGGATATAATGCGCGTCAGGTAGCAAGAATACTGGAAGATATAAGAAACAGGGGGAATCTTATAAAGGGAGTAAAGCTGAAAGAAACAGGTGGAAAACTGATATTTGAGCCAAATGAAGTTTCGCAGGAAAATCTGCCAGAGGGGTTTGACATTAAGAAACCGGATAACCGTATTATCAGTTCATGTATTGGGATTGCAAGAAAGAAAAAGAGAGCGGTTATCCTTGTTACTAATGACATTATGATGAGAATTGCGGCTGCCGTATGTGGAGTTGAAGTTCAGGAGTATAAGAATGACCGGATAAAAGAATCGGCATATATGGGGTATCGGGAAATTGAAACCACAAGGGAAATTATTGATGGAACATATAAGAAGCAGAGCCTTGATCCTGAGATTTTTGCAGATGAGAAGCCTTTTGTACCAAATGAATATATAACACTTACAGACGGCAGTGCATCAGCATTATGTGTATATAGAGACAATTGTATCAGACTGCTGAAAGATATGACTGCATTTGGAATAAGACCACAAAACCGGCTTCAGAGATTTGCACTTGATGCACTTTTAGCACCGGCAGAGGAGATACCGCTCGTAATACTCAGAGGACCTGCCGGAACTGCAAAGACTTTTTTATCGATGGCAGCGGCACTTGATAAGACGTATACTGATGAATTCTCAAGACAGATTGGTAGTACATCATATGACAAAATATATATAGGGCGTGCAAATGTATCAAGTGATGAAGCATTTGGCTTTCTTCCTGGAGAACTTGAAGATAAGACAAGACCATTGCTGGGCTGTTTTTATTCAAATCTTGAGGATTTACTTAGGAAGGGAAATCATGAAGAAGATATACAGATACAGATGCAGATAGATGATATGATGGAGACGGGATTATTGAGGGTATTCCCATTAGCTTATATAAGGGGAATGAGCATAAAAAACAGTTTTATAATATGTGATGAAGCACAGAATATAGGCAGGTCCCTTATAAGGGATATTGTTACACGGTGTGGTCAAGGTTCAAAATTAGTAGTTCTTGGTGATACGAATCAGATTGATGTTCCGTTTCTGGATAAAACAAATTCAGGACTTACATATCTTGCGCATAACATGAAGGGAAGTACCAAATGTGCACAGATAACACTTACAGAGAAAGAATCTGTTCGTAGTGCACTTGCAACAGAGGCACTTAGCAGATTGGATTAGAAGTCTGGCTTTGTGCAGTATTCTGTATTAAAGAAAAACAGTTGGAAATAAAAAAATATAGGAATATTGGCATAAAAATATAAGCGGTCGTAATCGAAAATATTTGTGTTATAATTTGTTTTATGATAAAATATTATTAGAAATAAATTTGTAAAAATATAAGGATACAAGATTTGAAGTCTAATATGAATACTTTTGCAGTTTGGTTGTATTTAAGGAAATAAGCTATAAATACAACTTTTTTAATTGTAATTTTAACCAGATCGTTAAATGTTGTGTTCCTGTTGAATCCGGTAGGGTTCTGTAATGATTTTTATATACTGTATATATAATAAGGATAAATAAAAAATGTTAAATGTAGCTGTATGTGATGATTCGTCTTATATGCGTGAAATAACAAAAAAATATTTAATGCAATATTCCTTCCAAAAAAATGTTGATATACATATTTTTGAATATGAAAATGGAGAACTTTTTCTTGAAGCAGAAAAATTAAATAAAGTTAAGCATGATCTGATTTTTATAGATTATGAATTTGAAGAAAAAGGAAAAGATGGAATAACAATTATTAGAGAATTAAGAAACTTAAAAAAAAATACAAAGGTTATTTTTATATCAAGTTATGCACAAGTTGTTTTTCAGAGTTTTGAGGTTGATACATTTAGATTTCTGGTAAAACCGCTTGAAGAAAAAAAGCTGTATAAGGCTATGGATGATTTTCTAAATTTACTTGATACGAAAGCCGTTTTAACAGTTAAAATTGAAGGAAATACATATTACTATTATGAAGATAATATTTTATATGTGGAAGGTTATGGGAAAAATTGTATCTTACATTTTTCTGACAGCAAAAAGGATGTTATATGCAGTAAAAAGCTTTCGGATATTGAGGAAAAACTTTCAAAAGATACTTTTTTTAGATGTCATAAGTCTTATATTGTTAATTTGAAGCATGTAGATGCATATAGTCATTCAGATATAACATTAGATTCTGGAGAAACTGTTGATATTAGCCGTAATAAATATAGGGATTTTGGAGAGGCATTAATGGAATTTGTCACAAAGAAGAGGGGAATGTAACGTGTTTCAAGTATTGGTCGTGATATGTATTTATACTATTTGGGCATTTTTGGATTATGTAAATTTGTATTTGATATATGATAAGTATCTAACTATAAATCGAAGAAAAAAGAAAAAAGTTATATACTTATGGTTTATATTGATGATTATTATTGTGATTGCGGATCATGGAAAGGCAAAAAAGGCAGAAAACCAGGAGCCCTCCGTGACTATGGAAGCAGAGAGCGGAACGGAGTCAGAACAGCAGACAGAGGAGACAGACGCGGAAGACGAATCTGAATCAGAAGCTGTGGAGATTCCGGAGATGGAGGGACTGCAGAGAGACCGGGTTCCGGAAATTCTCAGTCTGATGAAGGCCTATTTTGCAGCAAGAGAGGATTCTGATGCAGAAGCCATGAGCCGGATTTAC
>CALFCS010000049.1 GCA_937950565.1 uncultured Lachnospiraceae bacterium | reverse complement strand
AATCGCGCTTGCCAAAGCCTCTCGGCGCACGGGCTTTAAGAGAAAATGGATAGGCTGAACGCCGTACCCTTCGCTGAGGTAATCCTCACAGGCTGTTACAAAAATAATGGACACCCGATTGCCTTTATCTCTTAAAGACCGGGCAAGCTCCATACCCGTCATACCTTCCATTTGAATGTCAAGTATCAGCAGCTCAAAAGGACAGCTTTCGGTATCCAACCGTTTTTCAAGCTCACAGGCCGAACGGAAAGACTCAAGCCTATATTCAACACTGTCGTTGGTTAAAATATCACTGCAAAGAGAACATAAATTTTCTCGTATTATATCGTCATCATCGCAAACTGCAATTCGGTATGCGCTCATTTTTCACCTGCAAATTCGGAATTATTTTGTTTGATTATATCATATTTTCGAGCAGATTGCAACCAAGACGGCATATCGGCTGCGCATTACAGGTCAAGGATCGGCTTCGCAAACCCACAAGCAAGAATTGATGCACTTCAAAAGTGAGATACTGTACAGGGTTTGCCTGTAAAAATTTAACTACTTTTTTCATGTCTTTTTCCTCCATTTTGGTTATTGTGTGTTCCTGGCAATTGCCAAAGAGTTTATTTTGTTTTACCTCCTTGAACTTTAGCTTGTTTTTGTTTGCCTGTGCTATTATAATAAATCCGTACAGAGAAACAGTAAAGTAGGCACAATAATGTGCTGTTGTTACCTTTTGGAAACTATTGCGTAAAATAAAGAGCTCGGAGGAATAAAAATGTCAACAAAAAAAGAATTGCCAGCTTGTCCGGTGGAAACAACACTAGCTTTGATAGGGAATAAATAGAAGGTGTTGATACTTCGTGACCTCATTGGCGGCACAAAAAGATTTGGTGAATTGCAAAGAAGCGTGGGGCAGGTAAGTCAGAAGGTTCTCACTTCCAACCTGCGTGAAATGGAAGCTGACGCTTTAGTAGAACGAAAAGTATATGCCGAAGTACCGCCTCGTGTGGAATATAGCCTTACAGCACTTGGACAAAGTTTGAAGCCGATCCTTGACTCCCTGTGGGCATGGGGAGAAAACTATAAAGAAATTAGCAAATAAGTAGTCAGCCACGTTTTTATTTCAAGTTCCAAGATGAAATACGAAGAAACAGAGAGTTATCAGGTAACGGATATGTTTATAAACCACAGACAGATTGCTGACAGATTAGATAATAAACGATAACAGTAGAAAAAGTTAAAATTATCATGGATATAATGATAGAATTGTCTGGAAAAGAGAGTTAAAATATAATAAAAAGGAATGTGTAAAGGAGGATATATATGGAATATTCAGCAATTCTTCATGATATGGACAAAAGATTCTGTTATGCGATTGATAAGGGTTTGTTTGTGATACGCATACAGGTAAAAAAAGATGATATAAAAGAGATAATCCTTCACTATATGGACAAGTATATATCAATAGAATTGAAGGATACACGAAAGACGGTTCCGATGAAGAAAATTGCGTCTTCGCAGTTTCATGATTATTATGAGGCACAGGTCCGGATGGATATGATATGTCTCCGCTATTTTTTTGAATTTACAGACATGCATGGGGAAAAAGCATATTACGGAAACTATGAGTTCAGTAAAGAATGCATTACAAACATAGACAGAATGTTTGACTGTCCGCAGAATCTTAGAGAGGAAGAGATGTTTGAAGTGCCTGAGTGGGCAGCAAATAAGGTCGTGTATCAGATTTTCCCGTCACGTTATGCTGCATCACAGCCGGTGGATAAGGAATTATGGTATAAAGCACCAATTACATTTACGGACAATCTTCACGGTGACATCAGAGGAATTATTGACCATCTGGATTATATCCGGGATCTGGGAATTGATGTTATATATTTGACACCTATTTTTAAATCGGATTCGAGCCATAAATATGACACCATTGATTATTACCAAATAGATCCTTCATTCGGAACAGCAGAAGATCTCAGGGAATTGGTGCAAAAAGCACATCAATATGGAATGAAAGTAGTTCTGGACGCAGTGTTTAACCACACAGGAAGAGATTTTTTTGCATTTAAGGACATCCTTGAAAATAAAGAAAAGTCCAAATATCTGGACTGGTATTTTATTGATAAATTCCCGCTTGATAATGAATCCGGACAGGCACCAAATTTCAAATGTTTTGGCTATTATAGCGGAATGCCGAAGCTTAATCTTAAAAACCCTGAGGTTGAAAAATATGTTACAGATGTTGCATGCTATTGGATCAAAGAATGCGATATTGATGGATGGAGAATGGATGTAGGAGATGAAATAAGCCATTATTTCTGGAAACATTTCAGAAGAGCAGTTAAGGCAGTGAAGAAAGATGCGCTGATAATCGGAGAAATCTGGCATTATGCGGGAGATTTCCTTGAGGGAGATGAATGGGATACGGTTATGAATTATCCGTTTTATCTGAATCTGATAGATCTGCTTGCAGATGAGAAAATCGATGTCAGCCGTTTTATACAGAACCTCGGGTATATGAAGGGACGTTTAAACAAAAAATGTTATCCGCTTATGTGGAATCTGATTGACAGCCATGATACGGCAAGATTTTTACATCTGTGCAATAATAAGCAAAAACAGCATCTGGCAGCAGCCTTCCAGTTATTGATGCCCGGAATGCCTATGATTTATTATGGAGATGAGTTGGCAATGCCGGGAGCAAACGATCCGGATTGCAGACGTGGTATGTATTGGGATGAAGAATACAGGGACAATGAGATGCTTGAATGGTATAAACGGTTAATACAAGTCCGAAGAACACACGCATGCATTGTAGAAGGCGAATTGGCTGAGACAATCACAAGGGACGAAGACGGAACGATTGTATTAATCAGGAAAAATACCGAGGATACAATAGCTCTGATTTTTAATTGCAGTGATGATACGAAGGAATTCAATGAGTATGCCGGACAATACAATTTGCTTGGAGAGAGCGTATTTGACGGAAAAGTAGAGGGGTATGACGCTGCTGTGCTATTATGTGATTCATACTGATGTAATATGTTGTTGCATATGTAAAGACGATGGACTATGATATACATATGCTGCGGGGAGCAAGAAATCAGGAGGACATATAATTTGAAAAAAATACATACCGGCGTTATATTCCAGACAATTATCGGAATGTTAGTGATTGCACTTTTGGTTCTTGGATATACATTCATTCTGCAGAGGAATTATAATAATTCGGCGCTTGATGAGTCTGTTGCAAGAAACAAACAGTGCGCTGATGCAATACATAAGCATATGTCGGATAAATTTGTCAGGGAAGATTTTGATTCAATATCATCAGT
>CALFCS010000048.1 GCA_937950565.1 uncultured Lachnospiraceae bacterium | reverse complement strand
GAGCACACGGTTCATACCCGTGGTGTCGCTGGTTCAAATCCAGTTCCCGCTACTTTAAGAAGTCTGGTTTTTCCAGACTTTTTTTAGTATCACTTCAGACATGCCCTCTCACTTGTTTACTAGTCGACAAATGCATCAAAAGATGCTATACTATAAGCCAGCACTTTAAAACGTTACTTTTAGAAAGAAGTTGTCACTATGAAAATTATTGTATGTATGAAACAAGTACCTGCGGGTACAAAAGTGGAAATTGACTCGGAAACGGGTTCTATGAAACGTATGTCAGAGGAAGCACGTACAAACCCCTATGATTTGTTTGCACTGGAATCTGCATTACAATTGAAGGAACAGGTCTCGGGCACAGTTTCCGTTCTTACCATGGGACCTCCTCAGGCTGAAGAAATGATGCGTGATGCCTATGCTATGGGAGCAGATGAGGCAGTCATTCTTTCCGACCGCAAGTTTGCCGGAGCAGATGTACTGGCCACCTCTTATACCCTCTCCCAGGGAATCCAGATGCTCGGAGGAGCAGATTTGATTATCTGTGGAAAACAGACCACCGACGGTGATACCGCCCAGGTAGGTCCGGCGATTGCGGAACACCTTGATATTCCCCATGCGGCATGGGTTTCGGAAATTCTGGATGCGGACGAACATTCCATCCGCGTGCGCCAGAATCTTGCAAGCGTATCACAGATTATCGAAATTCCATATCCATGTCTGATTACGGTAGACAAAGATATCTGCGTCCCAAGACTTCCCTCCTATCGACTTATGTGCCAGACGAAAGAACGGCTTATAAAAACACTTGGATTTAAAGATATGCCGGATCAGAATCTAAGTCGGTACGGACTCATTGGATCACCGACATCCGTAGAAAAAATGTTTGCACCGCCAGAAGCAGAAAAGCAAGTATATTTTGACGGCTCTGCCCAGAAAAAAACAGATGCCCTGATGGATATTCTGGTAAACAAAAAGATACTATAAGAGGAGGCTTTCACTATGGATTTTTTAAAATTTGATTCTGACAAATGTAGCCTTTGTGGAATCTGTGTAAAAAAATGTCCCTTCGGCGCATTGTCTATTGAATCAAATACAATTGTATTAAATGAAAAATGCCGCATGTGCCGACTGTGTATCCGTAACTGTCCTGAAAAAGCAATTCATTTTGAACAGCGGATTAATTCTGTCGACAAAAATGCATGGCGTGATTTTTTAATCTTCGCAGAGCAGGAACGAGGCGACATCCATCCGGTTGTCTTTGAACTCCTTGGGGAAGCAAGAAAAATGGCCGCCAAGGTCGGATATCAGGTTCGCTGCGTGATAATCGGCGGTAAAGGTACATCCGGGAATGCAGAAAAGCTTCTGGAATATGGAGCGGATAAAGTATATGTATATGAACATCCGGATTTTGAAGCATTTCGGGCTGACTGCTATTCGGATGCAGTCGCTGACTGCATTGCTTCTGTCAAACCAAGCTCTGTACTAATCGGCGCAACCTCTCTGGGGCGTTCCCTTGCTCCCCGTCTGTCCACCAGATTTCACACAGGGCTGACTGCTGACTGTACAACACTGGATATCAAATCCAACACAGACATGATACAGATTCGTCCTGCATTTGGAGGAAATATCATGGCACAGATTGCCATTACACATTCCCGTCCACAATTTGCAACCGTCCGGTACCGGGTTATGGATCCGGCAGCAAAAGTGCTGCATCCGACAGGCGAAATCATCCACTGCCCGGTTTCCGAGGATATGGTACGCTCAAAAATTAATGTCGTATCTGTCAATGTACTAGAGAAAAAGAAAACTCTGGAAGAAGAAGAAATTATTGTAGCTGTCGGCCGGGGTGTGGGAAATGAAGCCGGAGTCACACTTTGCCGGGAACTGGCTGAAGCGCTCGGCGGACAAGTGGCTTATACCCGTCCTATGGTAGAAAATGGTTTCGGTGACACCGCTCATCAGATTGGTTTATCCGGCCGTACGGTCCGCCCAAAGCTTATCATCACCTGCGGCGTATCCGGAGCCATTCAGTTTACCTCCTGCATGACAGGCGCTGAATACATAGTCGCCATTAACAACGACCCAAATGCACAGATATTTAAATGCGCAAATTACTGTATCGTGGATGATTTATATGAGATTGTTCCAAGACTGACCAGCCTTGTGAAAACCAGAAAGGAGGGGCATAATCATGGCATTTCCTTATAAGAAAATGACAGAAGAAGATTTTGATTCCATACGAAAACTCACTTCCTCCGACCGTGTTTTCACAGGAAGTGAAATTGCCAGTGAATACTTCCGTGATGAAATGCCGGAATACGGTGTTTATCAGCCGGAACTATATGTAGAGGTTCTGAACACAGCTGAAGTATCTGCAGTTATGAAATATGCCTATGAGCATAACATCCCTGTTGTCTGCCGTGGCGCCGGAACCGGGCTCGCAGGCGGGGCAACCTGTAAATATGGGGGAATTATGTTATCTGTTATGCGCATGAACCACATTTTCCCGGTTGACCATAAGAACCAGACGATTACTGCAGAGCCGGGCGCACTCCTTGTCGATATACAGGCCGCTGCATCCAGGGAAGGACTCTTCTATCCTCCTGACCCGGGAGAAAAGACCGCCTCCATCGGCGGAAATGTAATTACAAATGCCGGGGGAATGAAGGCGGTAAGATATGGATTAACAAGAGATTTTGTAAGATGCATGGAGGTTGTCCTTCCGGACGGTTCGGTTATGAATTTTTCTTCCAACGTCGTAAAGAACACGACCGGTTATGCACTTAAGGATCTGGTAATCGGCTCAGAAGGCACGCTCTGCATTCTGACACAGGTAACCTTAAAGCTCCTTCCGGCGCCTACCTGCACCAGCACTTTAGTTATGCCTTTTGGGAGTCTGGAGGAATGTGCGGACATGGTCCCTGAGGTACTAAAACTTCCTTTCGTCCCTACTGCCATTGAATTTCTGGAAAGGGAACTGATTGACATTGTAGAGCGGAACTTAAACAAAATGTTTCCGGTTAAGGAAGGCGAAGCCGTCCTCATCGTCATGTATGATGCTTCCAGCAGACAGGAACTCGACGACGCTGTAGCAAAAGCGGCAGAAGCCGCCCTTGCAAATGGCGCTCTTGACTGTTTCATTGCGGGGACTCCGGAGCGGGCCGCTTCCGTATGGTCTGTACGTGGAGGAATCCTGGAAGGCATGAAAGCCGATTCTGTCGCACAGGAAGAATGTGATGTCGTTGTTCCCCGCTCCAGAATCGCTGAATACGTAAAAGCGGCAAAAAAGATTGCAAGCTCCCACGGAATCCGTGTAGAACCTTGCGGACACTGCGGAGACGGCAATATCCATACAGAGATTCTTCGTGGTCCGGAAATGAGCGATGAAGAGTGGAAAGCAGCAACAAAAGCCAGTCTTACCGAACTCTATTCTCTTTCCAAAGAGCTGGGCGGACAGCTTTCCGGAGAACATGGCATCGGAAACGGACGTCTGGAATACCTGGAAGATTTTGTCGGAGATCGTATGATCAAGTTATACAAGTCGATTAAACTTGCCTTTGATGACAAACTGATTTTGAACCCTGGCAAGGTCATTGAGTTTAACAAATAATGATATCCTAGGAACACGCGCCGCAAAGCGCACCAAAAAAGACGGCAGGAAGTATCTCACTCCTACCGTCTCTTTTATTTTTTCATTCTGAATTTTTCACTTTGAAAATTCTTTTTTATTTCTCATATTTCTCCATGAATCTCTGGATAATCGTTGCGCACTCTGCACGGTTCGCACTACCCTGCGGGTCAAGGAACTTCTTGTCTTCCGGCTGACCTTCCAGAGTCTTTCCAGTAATAATTCCTT
>CALFCS010000047.1 GCA_937950565.1 uncultured Lachnospiraceae bacterium | reverse complement strand
CATCCTTCCGCTATATTTTACTACTACAAAGTTGAATTTTCGGGCGATATGCCCCTTTCTATCAGCGGACTGATAAAAGAATTTCAGATTATTAAAGTAAATCTTCTGAACAACCGAATGGCTGTTTTATGATGATATCATACTTTTTAATGCTTGTCCATTAAAAATCCACATATTGTTAGTAACAGTAGCAGTTCTATCTATTCTTTTCAAAATGCTGGTAATCTTTTAAGCTTTTCCACTCTCCACCCCATTCAAAACCTTTTTCGACAAACAAAGAATAACAGAAATCCCCTGTCTTTATTACATGGGAATCGTCAATTTCCCTGTTCATATAGACATAAGCATTCTGATGTGCGCATTTTCCCTTCAGCACATACGGATTCTGCTGCGGATTCAAATCCACTGCACATCCCATGGCATGCCGGGATAATTTTTCTCCGCCCGTCTGCATCCGGTAATTAAATGCAGAAGTGTTATTGACCTCGATGGAATTATAATCCGCTTTATTTGCAAGCGTATTCCAGTCCTTTCCTCCGGCGTTTTCCGGCCAGTAATTATCTACCAGATACATACTCTGTATCTCATACTCTTTCTGAAATAATTTCATAAAAATGTCAATGACATCCGGTACAATCTCCTGATTTACAATCAGCTCCCCTACCTGGATTTTATGCTCAAAATTATAATGAAGCAGCTTCAGATACCGCAAATCGCTTAACGCAATATCCTGATTTTTCCGATAGGATTTATTTATGATGCGCTGATATATCTCGTCTCCTTCCACAATCGGAAACGCCTGGAAATAAGAGCTCAGATCCGTCTGGGCAATATTTTCCGAAGAAATCACACTTCCAACGGACATTTCACTTATGGAAACTGCATCTATGTCATCTACATTATCTTTCTTCTCATATCCGTTTTCCTCTGCCACTTTTTCAACATTTTTCCCAGAATTGTTATAGAAAATATATCCGCCTATGCATAGTCCAGCCAATAATATAAAGTATAAAATTTTTACCCATATTGAACACCTTCGCTTTTTCTTCCTGCTTCTCATTGCTTACCTCTTTTATTTGTAATTGAACGCTATATCTGATATCACTCAGTCTTTATATTTTCCAGTATGAACATCTTTCTTTTGCCTGGTTCTTCAATCTATCCTTTACTAAAATCGCACTTATCATACAAGCTTATATATATGCCGAATTTCATCAAAATTATATTTTCAAATCATATAAATGTCAATGGGCGTATAAATACAACCAAGGGAATCAACTACTATTCCCTTGGTTATATACTACACTACAATATATACCAAAAATAACCAGACATATCAAACCGCTCCAGCCAAGTTTCTCTGTTATCGTCTATTGCCCTATATTCAACTTTTTCATAAGAGCCTCTTGAAGCACCTGGGAAAAATTTACTCCCCTGGAAACTGCTTCTTCATTCAGCCATTCCGGTATACTCAACGTTTTCTTTATAGCTCTTGAATTATGCTCCTTTTGATATTTCAACATATCAAATTCTACAATTACAAGCGTTCCTTCATCAACCCGGATATTCTCTATGCTGGATGGACTTGGAATCACCCCATCCTCCTCTTTTCTGCTGACTAGTGCAAGCCCTAAAGCTTCAACTGCCATCTCGTATCCTTTTTCCATATTATCTCCTTCTGTCAGACATTCTGGAAAATCCGGAAATGATATCCAAAACCCACCTTCTTCTGCTTTGTGAAATATTGCTGGATAAAATAATCTGCCCATATCTACTACCTCTCTATACTCCATTCATTTTCAGACATCGAAATCACTTCAATCCTGCCTGTTTAAGTATTGCCTGCTCTAAACCCTTCCGCATCGGTTTGTTGTGATAAGGAACTATTGTCTGCCGTCCCGTTCTTTTATTTCTCATTTTTATATGAGAACCATTTTGACTAACTTCCTTAAAACCATTTTTCTTAAGATGTTTTATCATCTCTCTCGGTGTCATTGGCATATTTTATATTTCCTTCGTACCACATTTATATTTTATCACGTATTTTTACGTATTCCAATATGTTTTACATATCATCCTTTATATATTTGAAACAAACAACCGGGGAGGACTTCGATTTGAAGTTCAAATAATGATGCTCTACGCGTATAAATCAAACCAGGGACGGCCACTAGGCTGTCCCTATACTTCAAATATTATCTTATTTCTTCTCTTACGAAAAACGACAAACTGCAACTTATTTTGTAAGCAGCATCATAATCTCGTTGCTTCTCTTTACAAATGCAGTCATTTCCTCCGGCTTCAGCGGCTTATGTGCCAGCATTGCCAGATCATACAGCTGCTTGCAGATCAGAGATACATTTTCATTCTCTTTATTCTCTACAACATACTGTACAAGCGGATGATTTGCATTCAGGATCAAGGTGCTCTCTCCACCCATATCCATGCCGTCCATACCGTACATCTTCATCATTTCCTGCATACGACGGCTCTGCTCGGATAAAGTCATCATAGAAGCCACATTTTCATCTTTTATCTTCTCAATCTTAACATCCAGCTTGTCGTTGCCAAGCTCCTTGCGGAAGATTTCAATCAGGCTGTCACTGGTCGCCTTGAAAGCTTCTTTTTCTTCCTCTGCCACTTCCTCTTTGAAATTCTCCGTCACATCTGCATCAATTCTCTGGAAACGAATCGTTGGGTTACGCTGCTCCAGCTGTGTGATAAATGGAGAATCTATATTATGGCCTAAGATAACTGCATCCTGTCCCTGGCTGCGGAACATATTAATATACTGGCTCTGCTGAATCTCATCTGTTACATAATAGATTGTTGTCTTAATCTCTTCTACCTTATTTTCATCTGCATTTTCTTCCTTTTTCTCATTTGGCTCTACCACTTCTCCACCGTTTTCTTCAATGCAGTCCTTCAGTGTCAGATATTTACCATCAATATTCTTGAACAGTATAGCATCTTTCATCTTATCGCAGAATTTCTCATCCTTCAGGCATCCAAACTTAATAAACGGGCTGATGTTATCCCAGTATTTTTCATAATCTTCTCTCTTTGTCTTGCACATTCCGGAAAGCTTATCTGCAACCTTTTTGGAAATATAATCGGCAATCTTATTTACAAATCCATCGTTCTGCAGTGCACTTCTTGATACGTTAAGCGGAAGATCCGGACAGTCAATCACTCCCTTGAGTACCATCAGGAACTCTGGAATAACTTCTTTGATATTATCTGCAATAAATACCTGGTTGTTATATAATTTAATCGTTCCTTCAATGGATTCGTACTCCGTATTAATTCTTGGGAAATACAGAATGCCCTTTAAATTAAACGGATAATCCATATTCAGATGAATCCAGAACAGCGGCTCTTTGTAATCCAGAAATACCTTGCGATAGAATTCCAGATATTCTTCATCTGTACAGTCATTTGGATGCTTGGTCCAGAGTGGATGTGTATCGCTGATGGAAACCGGACGCTTCTTGATCTTCGCCTTTTCCTGTGCCGGAGATACTTCTACGACTTCTTTCTCACCGTTCTCGTTCTCTTTTTCTTCTGTCTTGGCATCTTCATGAATATATTCCACTACTTCGTCCGTATCCAGTACTTCTTCTTTCAGAACTGTCTCGTACTGTGGTTCTGCATCTGCATTGGTCAGGAAAATCTCGGTCGGCATGAAGGAACAATACTTCTCCAATACCTCGCGTGCACGATATTCATTGGCAAACTCCAGGCTTTCTTCATTCAGAAACAGGGTAATCTCAGTACCGACTGTAGTACGGTTACCAGTCTCCATCTGATAGCTTGTACCACCATCACATTCCCAGTGTACCGGTTCTGCACCTTCCTTATAAGACAAAGTATCAATATGTACTTCATCTGCTACCATAAATGCGGAATAGAATCCAAGTCCAAAATGACCGATGATCTCATCTCCATTGGCATTATCTTTATATTTTTCAATA
>CALFCS010000046.1 GCA_937950565.1 uncultured Lachnospiraceae bacterium | reverse complement strand
TCAGAATCATGAAATATTGTATTATGGATTCGCCGAAACGGGAGGATTTTCTTGAAATTACGAGAACAAAATCCTATCAATTTACGAATCTGACGGGAGAACGAAGCTTTTCTTGTAATAATCATAATGCATTTCTTGATATGATGGAAGGGGCGCTGTCCGGGAAGACAGGGTTTACCGCAGATGCAGGATACTGTTATGTGGGAGCGCTTACCCGGGATGGAAAAACCTTTATTGTGGCGCTCCTTGCCTGTGGCTGGCCGAATAATAAGGGATATAAGTGGAAAGATACCCGGACACTTATGGAATATGGGCTTGCAAATTACGAATACCGGGATGTGTGGGAGGAGGCGCCTGAGCTTAGTATTCTGGTGAAAAATGCAGTGGCAGACGGGGAAGAAGAGAAAAGTTATGCAAAAGATACCATCATACGGGCAGGGATAGAAGATGTTCCGGAAGAACTTCAGGTTCTGCTACGCAGCGATGAAAAGGTAGAGATAAAGAAAGAGTTTTCAGATGTACTCCATGCACCTGTCAGAAGGGGGCAGAAAATAGGAAGTGTTACCTATATTTTAGATGGAGTTACAATCGGAAGTTATGATATTGTGGCATTAGAAAAGGCTGGAAAGAGAGATTTCTTATGGTGTCTGAGAACAATCGCCAGGCGTATCTGCTGCTGAAAGAGAACCTTATGATTTTGTTAAGATATTTTGAAGATTGTTGACGTTCTGGAAAGGAGTAAGTATAATGAGTGTACTAGTTATGTTAGTACACTTATTTTGCTTTTTTCAGGAAAGGAGGAGACATGATTATTATTGATTACAGTGACAAACGGCCGATTTATGAACAAATTGCAGAGCGGTTCCAGACGCTGATCATAAGTGGTGTGATGGAAGCGGATGAAAAACTTCCGTCCGTCCGTTCGCTTGCCGTTGAATTGTCGATCAATCCAAATACGATACAGAGGGCGTATACAGAGCTTGAAAGAGATGGATTTATCTATACGGTAAAAGGGAAAGGGAATTTTGTAAAAAAGGACGAAAGATTGCTTGAAAAGCTGAAGGAAAGGCTTCTCGATGAACTGAAACAGCAGTTAAAAGTTTGTCTGAGATATGGGATTGCGAAAGGAGAATTGTCAAAGGTTGTGAAGAAAGTATTCGGAGAGGAGGCAGGTCATGATTGAAATAAAGCAGGTCAGTAAATCATTTGAAGGGTTGGAGGCAGTTAAGGAGATAGACCTTACAATCAATTCGCAGAATGTATTTGGAATGCTTGGAACCAACGGCGCGGGGAAGAGTACGCTGATGCGGATGATGTCAGGGGTGTTAAAGCCCGACAAGGGGGAAATCCTGATTGATGGAAAAAATGTATGGGATAATCCGGAGGCAAAGAAAAAATGTTTTTATATTTCAGACGAACAGTTTTTCCTGCCGCACGCTTCTGCAAAAGATATGGCAGAATTTTACAGGAAATATTATGTGAAATTTGACTGCCAGAGGTTTACACGGATGACAGAACAGTTCGGATTAGACTGCAGCCGGAAAATACAGACGTATTCGAAAGGAATGAAAAAGCAGCTATCGCTTCTTCTGGGGGTGTGTGCCAATGTAGCATATCTTTTTTGCGATGAGACATTTGATGGTCTGGATCCGGTCATGCGTCAGGGAATCAAACGTATTTTTGCAAAGGAAATTGACGAAAGAAATCTGACTCCGGTTATAGCCTCTCACAATCTGCGTGAGCTGGAAGACATCTGTGACCATATCGGTCTGCTTCATAAAGGCGGAGTACTTCTGTCAAAGGATCTTGCTGATTTGAAATGTAACATGCATAAGCTGCAGTGTGTATTTGCGGAAAATGCAGATGTATCGCTTCATTCTGCCTTTGACATTTTGAAATTGACACAGAGAGGAAGACTGTCTTCCATGATCGTCAGGGGAGATGAAAAGGAGATTGAGGAAAAGATGAAGGCGTTATCGCCGGTTTATTTTGAAATCTTATCATTGTCGCTGGAGGAAATTTTTATTAATGAAACGGAGGTGGCCGGATATGACATCAAAAATCTCATTTTTTAGCCTGAGACAGGAGAATCTGAAATATCGCATCGGTACGATTGCAGTGGCTGTTATTTTGGCGCTTGCGTATCTCGTCTGGTTTGTAATGGGACTGCAGAATAAATGCAGCATGGCTGATGTCTCACATGTGGAGATGGTGAAACAGGTTACAGAGATGGCAGAGCCCGAGATGTTGACCGGATGTTTTGTCATTCTGGCTGGAATTCTTTTTGCTGTCAGCAGTTTCCGGCATCTGCATTCCAGGACGGAGGTCGATTTGTACTATTCACTCCCGGTTCAGAGAAGGACTTATTTTTCTATGTTTCTTACAAATGATATGGGTGTGTTTGTAGTCCTTCTTGCAGTGGTCATGGTTGTACGCTGCCTGATTGTGGCGGCGGCCGGGTATTTTACCCAGGATTTCCTGTGGAATACACTGTGGACTTTCGTGTGTCATATAGCTGTGTTTGCGGTGACGTATCTGACGATGGTGCTTGCGATGATCATGACCGGAAATCTGATTGTGGGTATTTTGGGATTTGGAGTTTTTGCGGTATATTTTCCGGTAATTGTGCGGAGTCTGTATCCGTTTCTTGCGACGGCATTTTATCAGACGTACTGTGAGAACCCTGCATGGGGCGGACAGTTTGTTTTCCTTTCACCGGTGTCGCTTGCGAGAGGTATACTGGCAGATCCGGGAACTTGGAGCTGGTCCGGGCATATTGTGTATTTTGTGGCTGCATGCGTGTGGATTGTTCTTCTGACTGCTGTGGATTATATGCTGTATAAGAGACGGAATATGGAGATGGCTGGTAAGGCGATGGCATTTGCAAAGGTGAAGCCGGTGATTCGTCTGCTTCTGGTGATTCCTGCTGCGGTATATGCGGGATTGTTTCTTTATTCCATCTCACTTGCTTCATTTAAGCCGTGGATTGTTGTAGGAACAGTTATCGGGGGAGCTTTGATTCATGGAATTATTGAATGGATCTATCAATTTGATGTGCATGGTCTGTGGTCTTTAAGAAAACAGATGCTGTTTTCCGTAGCGGCAGCGCTTGCGATTGTGGGATTCTTCTGGCTGGATATCGGTGGATATGATACTTATATTCCGGAGAAGGAAAAAATGGGGAGCGTTGTGATTGATAATGACTATTCCGGGACAACAGAAGCTGCATTCTGGGGAGCTGAAAGAAAAGGCATCTCCGGAGAAACGATGGAAGATGTCCTGGATATTCTTGAAGAAGCAGTGGATGAAAATGCGGACAATATCAAGCGTTTTAAATATGACAATGGGAATGCGGAATGTGCACCTTATACGATAAAATATAAGCTTAAAAATGGCAAAGAAAAGAAACGGAAATATATTTTAAGTGCTGAAGTTGAGGACAAATTGATGGAAAAGGTATTTTCAACGGAAGAGTACAGAAAAGATTCTTATTCGCTCTATACTGCCGACTGGTCACGTGTGACAGAAGTAAATGTAAGCGGGATGTTTGAATATCAGAAGCTGAATATGAAAAAGGAACAGCAGGAAGAATTTTTCCGAATTTATCTGGATGACCTGGCGAAGTTAGATTATGAGACGACAAAGACAGAAATTCCGGCCGGACAGCTTATTATCAGTTACAATACTGCTCCGGATAATAGAGCAGACGGATATTGTTCGGATGATATTTATTATATTTATCCGTCCTTTGAAAATACAATCCGGTATCTGCGCAGTAATTCGAATATGAATTTCAGAACTTCTTTTGAAGATGTGAATATCATAAGCCTTGATGTGAACATTTACAACGAGGAAACGGATTTATATGAAAGCTTTGTAATCCGGGAGAAGGAGTTCCTTGATTCTGTGAAAGGAAATCTGATCTATGCATGCGACGGCATTCTGGGAAAAACGGACAGATATGGGACAAATGAAGAGATTGATATCATAGTAAATGCAGAGACCGAAAATGGAAACGAGTCTACTTACGTATACACCGACTCCGATACCATTGAAAAAATCAAGCAGAAAATTTAGTTGTATTTTATCTCCATTTATGTTAATCTAAAAACATCGACGGAGCGGCATTCGGCGCCGCTCCATTTTTTTATCCATGCCGTAAGGCATCTTTGGTGTCGGACTCCGTGTCGGAGAAAATGATCCGGTAGAAAGAAAAAAGAAGGAATAGGGGGCGGATTTGACATATGGAAAAAGCATAGAAAGAGAATTTGAAATTTTTGTTGACATTTTAAAGTAAGTATAATACTATATTAATCAGATGGCGAACGTTAGTTCGCTTGTTGAAAAGGAGAAGTGATTATGGCAGGCAGTATAGACAAGAAAAATGTAGATAAAAAAGAAGCAGATAAGAAGAGAGATGCGCTGGAGTCAGCGATAGCGAAACTTGAGAAGGACTTTGGAAAGGGAACGGTCATGAAGCTCGGGGATTCCGCTGCCAGAGTTGCGGTTGAGACGATTCCGACAGGTTCGTTAAGTCTGGATATTGCGTTGGGTCTCGGCGGTGTGCCGAAAGGGCGTATTGTTGAAATATACGGACCTGAATCAAGCGGTAAGACGACCGTAGCCCTGCATATGATTGCAGAGGTGCAGAAGCGTGGCGGCATTGCCGGATTTATTGATGCAGAGCATGCGCTTGACCCTGTATATGCGAAAAATATTGGCGTAGATATTGATGAACTTTACATATCCCAGCCTGACAGCGGGGACCAGGCATTGGAGATTGCAGAGACGATGGCGCGTTCAGGCGCTTTGGATATTATTGTCATTGACTCTGTTGCGGCGCTGGTGCCAAAGCAGGAGATAGAAGGAGACATGGGAGATTCTCATGTAGGGCTTCAGGCGAGACTGATGTCACAGGCCCTTAGAAAATTAACTCCGGTTATAAGCAAATCCAATTGTGTTGTGATTTTTATCAACCAGCTCCGCGAGAAAATCGGTGTTATGTTTGGAAATCCTGAGACAACTGCAGGAGGCCGTGCGCTGAAATTCTATGCGTCTGTACGTATGGATATCAGAAAGATAGAGACGCTGAAGCAAAGCGGTGAGATGGTTGGAAACAGAGCGCGTGTGAAGGTTGTGAAAAATAAGATCGCACCGCCGTTTAAAGAGGCTGAATTTGATATTATGTTTGGCAAAGGTATTTCAAAAGAGGGTGACGTGCTGGATCTTGCTGTTGGACTGAACCTGGTAAATAAGAGTGGTTCCTGGTTTTCATACAATGGAGATAAAATCGGTCAGGGGCGTGAGAATGCCAAGCTTTATCTGAATGAGCATCCCGAGGTAATGACAGAACTGGATGCGAAGATAAGGGAGCATTACCACTTTGGCAAAGCTGAGGAAGAAGATGCGGAAAAACCGGAAAGCAAGGATAAAGAAGAGGAATAAAAGATGATTGTCACAAAGACAGAGGCTGTGACAAAGGCAAAGTATAAGGTATACATAGATGAACAGTTCGCTTTTGTTTTGTACAAAGGCGAACTGTCTCGTTATCATCTGCAGGAGGGGTGTGAGATTCCGGAAGCGTTCTATGAAGAAATCCGGGACAAAGTGGTTTTCAAAAGGGCTAAGCTCCGCGCCCTGCATCTGCTGAACGAGATGGGAAGAACAGAGTCACAGCTAAGAACGAAGTTAAGGCAGGGGGGATACCCCGGAGATATTATTGACAAAACACTTGATTATGTGAAGTCTTTTGGTTATGTGAATGATTTGGATTATGCAAGGAATTTTGTGGACAGCAGAAAGGACAGAAAAAGCCGCAGAGAAATCTACATGTTGCTGTGCGGGAAGGGATTGTCGGAACAAGAGATTGAACAGGCGCTTGAGGAGTGTTACGGGAAGGATGCTCCCGAAGAAGCAATGAAAAAGCTTATGAGGAAGAGACATTATGACCCCGATACAGCCACATATGAAGAAAAACAGAAATTCATGGCATATCTTGTGAGAAAAGGGTTTTCGTATGATGATGTCCGCAGGGCAACTGATGCTTGACATTCATGGGAAAAAAGTATAGAATTTAAGTGTTGTAGTTGTACAATGAAAATTAAATAAGGAGGTGCTCCTGTGCCGAATGGGTTATTTATTGCTGTAGCAGCAGTGCTTGTTATCGCAGCAGCGGTTATCAGTCATTTCGTTACTGTTTCTAATCTGAAGAAAGATGCAGATTCAAAGATTGGAAATGCAGAAAGCAAGGCAAGAGAAATTATTGATGACGCAGTAAAGACGGCCGAGGCAAAGAAGAAGGAGTCTCTCTTGGAAATTAAAGAAGAGTCTATCAAGAACAAGAACGAACTTGAAAAAGAGACAAAAGAACGCAGAAATGAACTGCAGCGTTTTGAGAAGCGTGTACTTTCCAAGGAAGAGGCTTTAGATAAAAGGTCGGAAGCGATGGAAAAGCGGGAAGCAAGTTTTACGGCAAAAGAAGAACAATTACGTCAGCGCGAAGCGAAAGTGGAAGAGCTGGGTAAACAAAGAGTACAGGAACTAGAAAGAATCTCAGGACTTACCTCCGAACAGGCAAAAGAATATTTGTTAAAAACTGTTGAAGAAGATGTGAAACATGATACCGCAAAAATGGTAAAGGAACTGGAAACGCAGGCAAGAGAAGAAGCGAATAAGAAAGCGAAGGAATATGTCGTTACCGCAATTCAGAGATGTGCTGCTGACCATGTTGCGGAAACTACGATTTCGGTTGTCCAGCTTCCGAGCGATGAAATGAAAGGAAGAATTATTGGTAGAGAGGGACGTAACATCCGTACACTTGAGACAATGACGGGTGTTGAACTGATTATTGATGATACTCCAGAAGCTGTTGTTTTATCCGGGTTTGACCCGATAAGACGAGAGGTTGCAAGAATTGCGCTTGAAAAATTAATTGTTGACGGACGTATCCATCCGGCAAGAATTGAAGAGATGGTTGAGAAGGCGCAAAAAGAAGTAGATGCAATGATTCGTGAAGAAGGAGAGGCGGCTTCTCTTGAAGTAGGCGTCCACGGAATTCATCCAGAGCTGATCAAGCTTTTGGGAAGAATGAAGTTCAGAACAAGCTACGGGCAGAATGCCTTGAAACATTCTATCGAAGTAGCTCAGCTGGCAGGGCTTCTTGCTGGAGAAATCGGGCTTGATGTCAGAGTGGCAAAGAGAGCAGGACTCCTGCATGATATTGGAAAATCGATTGATCATGATGTGGAAGGCTCCCATATTCAGATCGGAGTTGATCTTTGTAGAAAATACAAGGAATCAGCAGTTGTAATTAATGCAGTAGAAGCACATCACGGCGACGTAGAACCGGAAACTCTGATTGCATGTGTTGTACAGGCGGCAGATACAATATCTGCGGCACGTCCGGGTGCGAGAAGAGAAACATTGGAAACATATACAAACAGGTTAAAACAATTAGAAGAAATCACCAATCAATTTAAAGGTGTTGAGAAATCTTTTGCAATTCAGGCAGGTAGAGAGATTCGTGTTATGGTAGTTCCAGAGCAAGTATCTGATGCAGACATGGTATTGATGGCCAGAAATATCGCAAAGCAGATTGAGTATGAGCTTGAATATCCAGGTCAGATAAAAGTTAATGTAATTCGTGAATCACGTGTTACAGACTATGCCAAGTAAGAAGATAAATAAGACAGAACCGATAAGATTGGTTCTGTCTTTATTATTACATGGAAAATTCTGCAGATTGCAGACAGAGAGAGGAGAAGTATTTATGAGTGGAGAAATCAAACGTATAAAGAGAGAGCTGGCTTATGAAGGAACGGTTTTGAAAGTGTATAAAGATCATATGGAGTTTGAAAACGGGAATACAGAGGAATGGGATTATATCCATCATGACGGGGCGGCGGCAGTGGTTCCGGTAATGGATGATGGAAGAATTCTCATGGTGTCTCAGTTCCGTAATGCGCTGGACCGTGACACGCTGGAGATTCCGGCGGGAAAGCTTGACAGCCCGGATGAGCCGGGGATTATTTGTGCCGGAAGAGAGCTGGAAGAAGAGACCGGATATAAATCCGAACATTTGGAGTGGCTGATTAATATTCGTACGACAGTTGCTTTATGTAACGAAAAGATAGAGATTTTTCTTGCGAGGGATTTGAAAGCTTCCAGACAGAATCTGGATGAAAATGAATATGTTACTGTAAAAGCCTTTACGGTAGAAGAACTGAAGGAAAAGATTTATGCAGGCGAGATAGAAGATTCTAAGACAATAGCGGCTGTTCTGGCATATGCAGATAAATATGGTTTGTAGAAGGGTGCAGTGAGGAATCATCTGTCTGATATCTTATGGAACTCACGGCATAAAAGAAGCATATATAGAAAGTCCCGGCATATAATGAAGTATCTTTGAGTAAGGGAGAGCGGGAAATGAAGATGCGGGAGAGCAAAAGGAGTTTTATTTTATGCTATATGGCGGGTTTTTTTATCGGGATACTATATGCGAATATTATATCAGGGGATTATATTTTAAATGCGGGGATTCTGGATGATTTTTTCCTGGAAAATTACATCAAAACAGATGTCGATATGAGTGGTTATTTATGTTATGTGGCATATATCAGGCTGTTGCCGGTTCTTGTCCTCGCTGCCTTATCAAGAGCAAAGCTTCGAAAGGGAGCAGCCCTTGGATGTATCGTGTGGACAGGCTTTTCCTGTGGACTGATTCTTGCGGCAGCGGTTATGAAGATGGGAGTAAAGGGGATTTTATTGTGCCTTCTCAGTATGCTGCCGCAGGGGATTTGTTATGTGACTGCCTATATTATGCTTCTGTGGTATCTGTATTTTTATCCGCAGGTAAAATGGAATGCGTCGAAAACCTTGTGCTTTGCTATATTTATGATGGTTGGAATCGTGCTTGAATGCTACGTGAATCCAGTCATTATGAAACTGTTCCTTCAGGCGTTGTGAATGGTTGTAATTGTTCGGAGTCAGGCAAATTATTTATGTACATAATGGTAAATATATCCCAGACATACGAGAAATACAAATACCTGGCTTGCAAGCAGCCCCCACAGATATCCGTAAATTCCACAGAGGGGAATCAGATATAAGACGGATGCGATACGAATTATAAGGCTTGCAGAGTTGATAAAAAAAGATAGGTGTGTTTTTCCAATACCGTTGATAATGCTGATTAAAGTATTATTTGTATAGAGGAATGGACAGATCCAGGAAAGAACCGTGATGAATCTTCCTGCCATGGAGCTGTGAAAAAGAAAGTTTCCGGCCCAGTCGCCAAAGCACAGGAGAAATGCACAGCATATGCTTCCGAGGAGGACACAGGAGCAGATACATTTTTCAATGATAGAGGTAAGCTCCTTTTTGTTATTCAAAGTCTGTATCTCTGCAACAGTAGGAAGAAGCATGACGGAAACGGAGTTGGTAATGGCAGAAGGAAAGAGAATGCAGGGAAGCGCCATACCAGTCAGAACTCCGTAGATGCTTAATGCGTTACTTCTTGCCATACCAAATGTCTGGAGGCATAGAGGAATCGAGACGGACTCCACGCTTTGCAGAATATTAAGCAGGACCCGGTTTGCTGTCAGCGGAACAGAGAGTGGGAGCAGTTCCCGGATATGAGTCAGGAAAGCTGCGGCGGAAAGATGCGGCATACGGGAAAAGAGCGACTTCCCACGTATTTTGCAGATACAGTAGGCTGAGGAAGCAATTTCACCCAGTATCAGACCGGCAACAGCAATAGAGATGTCCGGCATCAGACTCTGTTTCCGGTAAATCAGGTAGAGCAGATATACGGACAGAATACGGGCGCTCTGTTCTATGAGCTGGGACAATGCGGGAACACGAGTTTCTTTCATGCCCAGATAATAGCCGGAAATACAGCTATGTATAGCGGCAAATGGAAAGGCATAAGATAAAAGAATCAAAAAATCAGTACACCGGCTGTCCTTTAAGAAGCCGCCGGCTATGAAACTGGCATATCTTTGTAAAAGAATTGTGATAATACAAGAAAAAAATACAGTGAGAATCAGGCTTGTATATAAAAGTGTACGAGTCTCTTTTTTTTGTCCGCGGGCCAGCCTTTTGGCAATGCAGCGGGATAATGCAGTTTCGACACCTGCACAGGTAAGAGAAAAGCAGAGGGCATAGACCGGAAAAACAAGATGATAGAGTCCCACGCCCTCCTCTCCGAATGTATGACTTAAGAAAATACGGTAAAAAAATCCCATAAACCGCGTAGCCAATCCAGCCGCAGTTAAAATAAAGGTTCCTTTTATAATAGCACGTTTTCTTGACATGGGCTCACCCCGATAATTCTATTGCTATAAGATATTCAAGCAAAGGTCTTGACAGAACAAAAGAGGAATGATATTCTACAAAAAAGAATTCCTAGTAATAAACTGGGAATTAAAAAGAAGGTGAGTAAATGAAATTGTCAACGAAAGGAAGATACGGGCTTCGGGCTATGATAGATATGGCGCGTTACAGTGAGAAGGAACCGGTGTCGATTAATCATGTGGCGGCAAGACAGGGGATTTCAGAGGGCTATCTGGAGCAGATTGTATCACTCCTGAAAAAAGAGGGACTTGTGAAAAGTATTCGGGGGGCCGGCGGAGGATATGTGCTGGCGAAAAAGGCAGATGAAATATCAGTGGGTGATATTTTGAGGGCATTAGAAGGAAGTCTGGAACCGGTCCGGTGTGCTGCGTATTATTCAGAAGATGGATGCACGGCATCAGACGGATGTGTAACAAAATATGTATGGCAGAAGATTAATGACAGTATTAACCGGACGGTTGATGAGATTAGTTTAGAAGAACTTGTAAAAGAGAGCCGCACTTTGAATCCGGAGGGGAAATCTGCGGATGCCAAATGCGGGGGACAATAGAAAATGGAGGGAAAAGATATGGATAAATTAATTTATCTGGATAATGCGGCGACAACCAGAACCGCGCCGGAGGTTGTGGAGGCGATGCTTCCTTATTTTACGGAAAATTATGGGAATCCGTCCAGCGTATACAGCTTTGCTTCGAAAAATAAAGATGCGGTGTATGCACAGCGGGAAATCATTGCGGAGGCGCTTGGGGCGAAGGCAAACGAGATTTATTTTACAGCCGGAGGTTCCGAGTCTGATAACTGGGCGTTGAAAGCAACGGCAGAAGCGTACAAGGCGAAGGGAAATCATATTATTACAACAAAGATTGAGCATCATGCAATTCTTCATACGGCAGAATATCTGGAAAAACAGGGATTTGAGGTAACGTATCTTGATGTGGATGAGAATGGAGTTGTGAATCTGGATGAGTTGAAAGCAGCGATTAAGCCTTCCACAATCTTGATTTCTGTTATGTATGCGAATAATGAAATCGGAACGATTCAGCCGATTAAGGAAATTGGTGAGATTGCCCATGAACGGGGAATTTTGTTTCATACAGATGCGGTACAGGCTTTCGGGCAGATTCCAATCCATGTAGATGACTGCCATATTGATATGCTCAGCGCCAGCGGACATAAATTAAACGGACCAAAGGGAATCGGTTTTCTGTATATCCGGAAAGGCGTGAAAATCCGCTCCTTTGTCCATGGCGGGGCGCAGGAGAGAAAGCGCCGTGCAGGAACAGAGAATGTACCGGGAATCATAGGACTTGGGGCGGCAGTAAAGCGTGCGGTAAGAACGATGGAAGAGAGAACCGGGAGGGAAAAGGAATTAAGGGATTATCTGATTGGCAGAGTCCTGGAGGAAATTCCTTATTGCAGGTTAAATGGACACCGGACGGAAAGGCTTCCGAATAATGCAAATTTCAGTTTCCAATTTATAGAAGGAGAATCTCTTCTGATTCGTCTGGATATGAAGGGAATCTGTGGCTCCAGTGGTTCCGCATGTACGTCCGGTTCCCTGGACCCGTCTCATGTACTGCTTGCAATTGGTCTTCCACATGAAATCGCACATGGATCACTGCGGCTTACACTTGGGGAAGATACCACAAAGGAAGATTTGGATTATGTGGTAGAAGCGCTAAAGGAAATCGTAAGCGGCCTTCGGAATATGTCGCCGTTATACGAAGATTTTGTAAAAAAGAATGCGAAGAAAAATTAATCATAAGGAGGAGATAAATTATGTATTCAGAGAAAGTAATGGATCATTTTGAGCATCCAAGAAATGTAGGAGAAATAGAAAATGCCAGTGGTGTGGGCACAGTAGGCAATGCAAAATGCGGAGATATCATGAGAATTTATCTTGATATAGATGAAAACCAGATTATCCGTGATGTGAAATTTAAAACCTTTGGCTGCGGTGCGGCTGTGGCAACGAGCAGTATGGCAACAGAACTCGTGAAGGGAAAATCCATACAGGAAGCAATGCAGGTGACCAATAAAGCGGTGATGGAGGCGCTTGACGGCCTTCCGCCGGTGAAGGTACACTGCTCCCTGCTGGCGGAGGAGGCGATCCATGCGGCCCTGTGGGATTATGCGGAGAAGCACGGCATCAAGATCCAGGGTCTGGAAAAGCCCAAGTCTGATATCAGCGAGCACGATGA
>CALFCS010000045.1 GCA_937950565.1 uncultured Lachnospiraceae bacterium | reverse complement strand
TATCATGGCCGCTGGCTCTTTTTGGGGCGGAATGTGGCTTTGCGGTGACGGTGATTGATGACCGCCCATTCTTTGCCAGCCGGGAACGCTTCCCAAAGGCCCGGCAGGTGCTGTGTGAAAGCTTTGAGCGGTGTTTCGACAAATTACACATAACATCCAGCGACTTTGTGGCGGTGGTGACCCGGGGGCACCGCTATGACATGGATTGTCTGCGCGCTTTGCTTTCGGGGACAGAACCGGCTTATATGGGAATGATGGGCTCCCGGAGGCGGGTTTCAGAAATCCGGAAAATTCTCCAGTCGGAAGGCTATGAGGAAAAAGCCGTTGAAAACATTCATATGCCAATCGGCCTGCCGATTGGCGCCCTGTCTCCGGCGGAGATAGCTGTGTCCATTCTTGCGGAGATGATTGAAAGGCGACGGGATAACAGCCGCTCCATGAGCAAAACTGCCGCGGATGCGGATTTTCGTGTCCTCGAGAGACTGGCCGCGGAAAGGGGCCCCTGTGCAGTGGCAACGGTGCTCTCCACAAAGGGTTCAACGCCGCGGCGGAGCGGGGCTAAAATGATCATCTACCCGGAAGGGCGGATATACGGCAGTATCGGCGGCGGCTGTGCCGAGGCTGAGGTCATGCGGGAAGCCCTAAAGTATGTGGGAACCGGAAGATGTACCGTAAAGACCGTGGATATGACAAAGGATGTCAGCGAGGAAGATGTGATGGTCTGCGGCGGAGTTATGGATGTGCTTATCGAAGGAAACAATATAAAGACATATGCAGAGTGACAAAATGGAGGTAAATAGGATGACAAAAACAGTGATTAACGCAAAAAATGCACCGGCGGCCGTGGGTCCTTATGTCCATGCGGTAAAAGCAGGAAATTTTGTATTTACATCGGGACAGATTGGCCTGATTCCTGAGACCGGTGTGCTGGCTGAGGGCATTGTGGCTCAGACAGAGCAGGTATTAAAAAATCTCGGAGCTGTGCTTGAGGAAGCCGGCCTGAAGTATGAAGACGTGATTAAAACCACAGTTTTTCTGGATAATATAAATGACTTTGCGACGGTCAATGAGATTTATGCAAAATACTTTGCCGGGGATGCTCCGGCCCGCTCCTGCGTGGAGGTTGCCGCCCTTCCAAAGGGCGCCCTTGTTGAAATCGAGGTCATTGCGGCAGAAAAATAAGAGACTCATTGGCGCCTTTTCAGGCGCCATATCTGAAAGTTGTTAATTTGATAACAACGGGTAAACCTTGATTATGCACAAAAGTTATTGAAAAACATACTAAAAGTTGTGGATAATAGCGAAATAATGACTTTACTTTTCGGACAAATTGAGGTAGAATGAAGTTGGTAGCAAGCAGTAATATGAAAAAGAAGTTAAATAATTGTCAAATTTGCTGTTTGTACGAAAAATCAGAAAACAATATACCAAATAATTCACAGTAGGAGGGCACTATGAAAAAAGTATTTATTGTGGGCGCAGGACAGATGGGACTTGATATCGGACAGGTTTTGGCTAAGACAGGATATCAGGTAGTATTTAACGATATGTCCGAAGAAATTCTGGCAACTCAGGTTGGAAAACTCGAAAAAAGCCTTGACAAAATGGTTTCCAAGGGAAAAATGACAGAAGAGAAAAAAGCAGATATTATGTCTAAAGTTTCTACATCTGTTTCCTTAGATGCTGCAGCAGACGCTGATCTTGTTATCGAAGCAATTGTTGAAAATGTACAGGTTAAAAAAGATTTGTTTGCAAAACTGGATGCACTCTGCAAACCAGAGACAATTTTAGCAACAAATACATCTTCTATTTCTATTACAGAAATCGCATCTGCAACAAAGCGTCAGGATAAAGTCATTGGCATGCATTTCTTCAATCCGGCAACAGTTATGAAGTTGGTTGAAGTTATCAATGGATTAAACACATCCAAAGAAACATTTGATACAGTTTATGAATTGTCCAAAGAAATCGGCAAAGACCCTGTAGAAGTTAAAGAAGGACCTGGATTCGTTGTTAACCGTATTCTTATTCCGATGATCAACGAAGCAGCTATCGTTCTTGAAGAAGGACTGGCTTCCGCAGAGGCTATTGATAAATCCATGAAACTTGGATGCAATCATCCAATGGGACCTTTGGCTCTTGGCGATTTGATCGGTTTGGATACATGCTTACACATCATGGATACTTTCTATGCTGAAACATGTGATTCCAAATATCGCGCTTCCCGTCTGATGAGACAGATGGTTCGCGGCGGAAAACTTGGAAGAAAGACTGGCGAAGGATTCTTCAAATATTAATTCTTTTGTCCAATAAGAAATATCTCGCGGTCAGGGAAATTTCCCTGGCCGCATTTTTTAGCTTTACTTTTTGTTGTTTATAGCATAAAATGTAAGAGTATGTAAACGCGGCTTAGTTTACAATTGTTGTACGAATACTTTTAAGGAGCTGAGATTTTATTATGGTTAAAGCAATCGTTGGCGCAAACTGGGGAGATGAAGGCAAAGGTAAGATTACTGATATGCTTGCAGAGGAATCGGATATTATTGTCAGATTCCAGGGCGGAAGCAATGCAGGGCATACAATTATTAACGACTATGGCAAATTTGCTCTTCATATTCTTCCGTCGGGCGTGTTTTATAACCACACCACCAGTGTTATCGGAAACGGTGTGGCTTTGAATATTCAGAATTTGGTTGATGAGATTGATTCTCTGGTAAAACAGGGAGTTCCGCAGCCGAAGATTCTTGTGTCGGATCGGGCACAGATTCTTATGCCATACCATATTCTGTTTGACCAGTATGAGGAAGAACGTCTGGGAGGCAAATCCTTTGGCTCCACAAAATCCGGTATTGCACCATTTTATTCTGATAAATATGCAAAAACAGGTTTCCAGGTGAATGAGCTTTTTGATGATGAGGATGTATTAAAAGAAAAGGTTTACCGGGTACTTGAAACAAAAAATGTACTTGTAGAACATTTATATCATAAAGCTCCGATTGATCCGGAAGAAATATTCCAGGAACTTTTGAAATACAGAGAGATGATTCGCCCATTTGTGTGTGATGTTTCCGTATTTTTGCGGGATGCCATCAAAGCGGGCAAGAAGATTTTGCTTGAAGGTCAGCTCGGTTCATTAAAGGACCCGGATTTTGGTATTTATCCGATGGTAACATCTTCTTCCACACTGGCTTCCTATGGCGCAATCGGCGCAGGAATCCCGGGATATGAGATTAAAGACGTTGTCACTGTTGTAAAGGCTTATTCCAGTGCCGTGGGCGCCGGAGAGTTTGTTTCTGAGATTTTTGGCGCTGAAGCCGATGAACTTCGCCGCAGGGGCGGAGACGGCGGTGAATTTGGAGCGACAACCGGTCGGCCGAGACGTATGGGCTGGTTCGATGCTGTGGCTTCCAGATATGGATGCCGTATGCAGGGAGCAACCGAAGTGGCGTTAACCGTTCTGGATGTTCTCGGGTATCTGGATGAACTGCCAATCTGTATCGGATATGAGATTGACGGTAAAATAACAAAGGATTTCCCGGCAACACCGCAGCTCAAAAAGGCAAAACCGGTATATACGACTTTGCCTGGCTGGAAGACAGAGATTCGCGGTATTACAAAATATGAAGACCTTCCGGAAAACTGCCGGAATTATATTGAATTTATTGAGAAAGAGCTGGAGGTTCCGATTACCATGGTTTCCAATGGTCCGGGGCGGCATGAGATTATTCATCGCCAGAGCAGCCTGACAAAATAAATTTTGTGAGAGATAAAAGGCATAAAGGTGTGTCAAAGCGCCCTTATGCCTTTTTGTTTTTAAAGAATATTGTGAAAATTTAGACAAATTCGAATGTTAAAAAATTAAGGTTAAAAGTACCAAAAGATTATGAAAAATAGACAATTTTTAGTTTACAATGCACACAATTTATGTTAGAATGGCTATGACGGATAGAGTTAGAGAGAGAATGTCATGGGGGATTCCTTTCTGCTCTTTTTATGGTTTATGAGGACTTTTTAATATGAGTCCATAAAAAAGGAGGAGAAACTATGAAAAAGATGACTAAGAAATCATTGGCAATTGCTTTAACCGGAGCAATGTGTCTGGCTTTGGTTGGCTGCGGCGGCGGAGAAAAGAAAGAAACAAAAGCTGCTGAAACAACTGCAGAGACAACGGCCGAAACAGGCGGAGAAACAACAGCAGCTGCTGGGGATTTGAATGCTTTAAGCCTGGAAGAACTTACTGAGAAGGCAAAAGAAGAAGGCCATGTTGAATCTGTTGGTATGCCGAATGAATGGGCTGACTGGGGTTCATTATGGACAGCAATGAGCGAAACTCATGGTCTCACACATAATGATACTGATATGAGTTCCTCTGAGGAACTTCAGATGTTCGCAACAGAAGGCGAAAACGGTACAAAGGATATGGGTGATGTTGGTTATGGATTCGCAGGACAGGCTGTTTCCGAAGACCTTGTTCAGGGATATAAGACTTCCTATTGGGACAGCGTTCCGGACTGGGCTAAAGGCGAAGACGGAAAATGGATGGTTGCATACACAGGTGTTACAACATTCCTTGTAAATACAGATCAGGTTGAGAACGTACCTCAGTCCTGGCAGGATATCCGTGAAGGCGACTACAAAGTTGCCCTTGGACCTCTTACCGGTGGTAACGCACAGGGTGCATTTATCGCTTCCGCATATGCATTCGGCGGCGATATGAACAATCTTGAACCGGCATTTGAATTCTGGACAGAGATGGCTGAAGCAGGAAGAATCAATACATTGGATATCACACAGGCAAACTTTGAATCCGGTGAAATCACAGTTGGTGTTGTATGGAGTTTCCAGGGTATTCCTTACAGCAAGAATATCAGCCAGTATGCGATGACAGCAGTTGTTCCTTCTGATGGATGTCTTCAGAATGGATATGCATCTGTAATCAACAAATATGCACCTCATCCACATGCAGCAGCTCTTACAAGAGAAGTTATGTTCAGCGATGAAGGACAGACATATCTGGCACTGGCAGGCGCTATGCCGACAAGAGAAGATTTTGAAATCGCAGAAGAATATGCTGACCAGGTTATCAGCAAAGAAGATGTTGCAGACGCAGTTCTGATTTCAGATGCAGAAGCTTACTCCGCAGCTTGTGAAACAGCTAAAACACGTTGGGAAGAAGAAATCGCTCCATTACTTGTACAGTAACTATTTATAATCTAATCTAAACATATGGGGGTGCAAATTCCTGCACCCCCATTTTTAGATTATTGAATAGGGTTCTGGCGCATTTAGATATGTTAAACGGTAGCATCAGACAGGAGTTGAATTGAATGAAGAAGAAAACAAATATCTATTTACTTGCGTTAGTTCCATTCTTGATTATCGCGCTGCTCTATGAAATCGTACCTTTGATTACGGTTATCTTAAAGAGTTTTCGGCCAGATGGGGGAACGGGCTTTACGCTGGAAAATTATCAGGCTGTTTTTTCAAAACTGATTTATCAGAAAGCAATTATCAACAGTTTGAAGATATCCCTGACTTCTGCAATTGCTGGTATTATCATCGCCTTTCTTGGGGCACGGGCGGCACATCAGCATCAGGGAAAATTAAATAATGTATTTATGGCCGTATTGAATATGGTTTCCAATTTTGCCGGTATTCCACTGGCTTTCGCTTATATGATTCTTTTGGGTAATGCCGGGTTGATTGTAAGTATCGGTAAAGAATTCGGCATTGATATGCTGGCGAATTATAATTTGTATACAATGAATGGCATGAGCCTGATTTATATATATTTTCAGATTCCGTTGTCCACGCTTCTTTTGATACCGGCTTTTGACGGTGTGCAGAAGCAGTGGAAAGAAGCATGTACACTTTTAGGCGGTACGCCGGGACTTTTCTGGAGAAAAGTCGGTGTTCCTGTGTTAATGCCAAGTATTCTTAGTACATTCAGCGTTTTATTTGCCAATGCTTTGGCGGCTTACGCAACTATCTACGCATTGATGATGGACAATATTGCTCTTCTGCCGGTTCAGATTGCAGGCTGTTTCACCGGTGAAGTTAAGATACGTGCCGGACTCGGCGGTGCATTGTCAGTTGTGATGATGGTAATCATGGTAATTATGATTTTAATTACCAACACTTTAAGCAGAAGATTCCAGAAGGGAGGCAATAGAAAATGAAGAAAAAAAGCGCAGGTTCTATAGCTGTTATGCTTATTGTTATGATTTATCTGTTGATTCCTCTGGTAATTTCCATTATTTATTCCATGTTCCATAAGTGGACGAGCATCCTGCCGGAAGGATTCAGTCTGGACAATTATACATCGCTGTTTTCAGATGCAAATTTCCTCGCATCGGTGGGACGGTCCATTGGAATGTGTATTGTTCCGATTATATTGACAATTATTGTTGTTTTGCTGGCATTGTTCGTGACAACGATTTATTTTCCAAAGCTTGAGAAGTATGTGCAGATTATCTGTATGATTCCATATACGATTCAGGGCGTTATTCTTTCTGTCAGTATTTTGTCTTTATATGTAGGAACGAAATCGATTTTGAGTAATCGACTGGTTATGCTGATGGGAGCATACTGTATCGTTATTTTACCTTATATTTATCAGGGTATCCGAAATGGTATGCGGGCTGTGAATATGCTGACATTGATTGAAGCGGCAGAGATGCTCGGCGCTTCGAAGATTTATGCTTTCTTCAGAGTGGTTGTGCCGAACATCATTTCAGCCATTATTGTATCGTCACTTTTGGCTGTTGGTATTATCTTTGGTGACTATGTTCTGATTCGAAATCTTGCCGGAACTTCGGCTCCGAATATGCAGATATTCCTCTATCAGACAATGAAGAGTGATAGTACGAAAGCCAGTGCTGTATTTGTAATTATTATGTTCGTAACCTTTGTAATTACGGCGGTTGTATTATTCCTGAAGAGCCGTGAAGGCCGGGGAAGAGCACAGAAAAATTAAAGGAGTGATGAGAAATGTCATATATTCGATTTGAAAATATAACTAAAAGTTTCGGGAAAAATGAAGTTTTAAAAAATATTGATTTGGAAGTTGAAAAAGGGCAGCTTGTAACACTTCTTGGACCTTCAGGTTGTGGAAAAAGTACATTGCTCCGTTGTCTGTCCGGTTTGGAGACAGTAACCTCCGGTAAAATCTATCTGGATGGCAAGGATATTACCGATGTGAATCCGAAGGACAGAGATATCGGTATGGTATTCCAGCAGTACAGTCTTTTCCCAAATATGGACGTGGCTCAGAATGTGGCTTTTGGCTTAAAGCTGAAGAAAGTACCTCAGGAAGAAATTACGAAGCGGGTTGAAGAAATGGTAGATATCGTTGGCTTGTCCGACCATCTTCATCATTATCCGTCTCAGATGTCCGGTGGTCAGCAGCAGCGTGCCGCTCTGGCCCGCGCGATGGTGACCCATCCAAAGGTATTGCTTCTTGATGAACCTTTGTCCGCTATTGATGCACTGCTTCGCCATTCTCTGCAGGTGGAAATCCGTCGTATTCAGAAAGAAATGAATATTACGGCAATTTTCGTAACCCATGATCAGGATGAGGCGATGGTTATGTCTGATGTGATTCATCTGATGTATAAAGGCCGGATTGAACAGTCGGCAGCTCCGACTCAGATGTACACTCAGCCGGTATCCAAATTTGCGGCCACCTTTATCGGCCATTATAATATTATGCCGATAGAAGATTTCCAGAAGCTGACCGGAAAACAGGCGGATGCCAAAGATGTGGCCTTCCGTCCGGAGATTGTGGAAATCAGCACGCAGCCAATTGAAAAAGAAGGCTATTTGACAATGAAAGGCAAAGTTTCTGTCAGCCTTCCACACGGAAATGTTCTGCGTTATGCGGTTCTCTGCGGTGATAAACAGGTGGATGTGGACGTGTTGTTCAAGAAAGCGACACTTATTGAAAACAATACAGATGTTTATCTGGCTCTTAAAGAGGATGATTGTATTTTCTTATAATTTTCATAGAAAAAAGCTGCGGTTTTGGCCGCAGCTTTTTTTGAAATTGTATATATAGATAAAAAAGAACCGGATTTCACATTGGTGTGGAGTTCGGTTTTTCTGTGCACTGTTCATATAAAACCTCCGTAATCGGCAATAATAATATATAAGAATAAGGGAATGTTTAGCTTTATTGCCGATTGTGTGATATAATAACAACAATAATATGATGTTTAATAATCAGAGCGCAGATGAAGGCGAGGTTAAAATATGCTTGAAAATAAATTGGGTATTACTGATTCAACAGAATTGGCAAGAGCAGAAGAAAAAATAAGTAAGCAAAAAGCCATAGAAATGTTTGAAAACGGATTTCTGGAAAAACTGGAGCCAGGGACATATGAAAGTCTTGCAGCCATTCATAAATATTTATTTGATGGAATTTATGATTTTGCCGGTAAGCTTCGCAAGGTGAATCTCTCCAAAGGAAGTTTCAGATTTGCGCCTCTGATGTATCTGGAAGCTGCTTTACAGAGTATTGATAAAATGCCTCAGTCAACATTTGATGAGATTATTGAAAAATATGTAGAAATGAATGTTGCTCATCCGTTCAGAGAGGGCAATGGAAGAAGCACAAGAATATGGCTTGATTTGATTTTGAAAAAAGAAATCGGTTATGTGGTGGATTGGAGCAAGGTAGATAAAGAAGATTATCTGCTTGCTATGGAACGAAGTCCGATTAAAGATATTGAAATTAAGTTTCTCTTGAAAAATGCTCTGACGGACAATATTCATGACCGCGAAATTTATATGAAGGGCATTGATCATAGCTATTATTATGAAGGTTATTATGTTTTCAAAGCAGAAGAACTGACTGAAAAGTAAGGTAGCGGTACTGTCTAAGAATGGTTTTGGCTTAGAAAATTCTGACAGAATTGAATGGAGGAAATATGCGATATCTTTCAGTTAATGAAACGGCAAAAAAATGGAATATATCGGAGCGAAGTGTGAGAAATTACTGTGCCCAGGGACGGGTAAACGGTGCGTTTCTTGCCAGCAAGACGTGGAATATTCCGGAAGATGCTGAAAAGCCGGAGCGTTCCAATAAAAGAAAAGAACAGCCGACTTTGCTGGATATTTTGCAGAAACAGAAGTCAAACAAATATTCTGGGGGAATTTATCATAAGACTCAAATTGATTTAACATATAATTCAAATCATATGGAAGGCTGCCGTCTGACTCACGATCAGACCAGATATATTTTTGAAACCAATACCATTGGCGTAGAAAATGAAGTGCTCAATGTGGACGACATAATTGAAACAGCAAATCATTTCCACTGTATTGATATGATCATTGATCATGCGAAATCTGATTTGACAGAGAAGTTTATTAAGGGACTTCATCAGATCTTGAAAAGCGGAACGAGCGATTCCAGAAAAGATTGGTTTGCAGTGGGAGATTACAAGAAATTGCCTAATGAGGTTGGAGGCATGGAAACTGTACTTCCGGAAGAAGTTGCTAATAAGATAAGAGCATTGATGACGGAGTATAATGCTAAGGAAGATAAGACCTTTGAGGATATTCTGGACTTCCATGTGAGCTTTGAACGGATTCATCCGTTCCAGGATGGCAATGGGCGTGTAGGCAGATTGATTATGTTTAAAGAGTGCTTGAAATATAATATTGTTCCATTCATCATCGAGGATAACCTGAAACTGTTCTATTATCGAGGTTTGAAAGAGTGGGATAACGAGAAGGGGTATCTGACGGATACATGCCTGACGGCACAGGATAAATATAAAGCTTATTTGGATTATTTCCGGATTGTGTATTAGGATTATTCTCAAAGTGCCAAAAGTTTATTCTAAAGTGTTAAATTGACATTTTGGAGCGGAAATTAAGGAGAAAACAGATGACAAATAAACAACTATTTCTGAGAAAATTATTTTTCTTATATTTGAATTCTTAATGCTAAAATATTGGAGTAATAACACACCCCCTATTTCTACTATGTTTTTACTACGGCTGATGTCCCAGGGACGAGTATACGCATTTTAGGAGGATTTTCATTTATGATAAAAGTATTATTCATCTGCCACGGCAACATCTTTATAAGAAGTCGAGAATGCTGAATTTATGGTATGTGTTCAACCAGGTAGAATTATTTTACTAAGATTTTACTAAGAGTGATGATTTTTAGAAGCACTAGCACGAAATACCAATTGATATCATATTTAGGACTTGGCTATTTGGGGGAAATAATTTATTCGCCAATAGTCAAGTCCTGTTATTTTATTAATCCAAATTGTTTTGAATGATATTGATAAATGCCTGCATTGGTTCAGACGGTTGCTTTGCATATACAATTCCATAATATGTTTTATATCCCCATTCCATAGGGATAGTAACTATGGATGGGTGAACATCTTTCCAAATATCTAATGTTTCCATGATACACCCTGTTTGCTCACATTCATTAAATATATTCGTGTCGTAAAAATGCGATACATCCAAAATGCCAATATTAGGGTGTTTTGCTTCGATTTCATCGCGCAATCTGTTCAGTTCGGGAGAGTCGCCACGCTTTAAAAGCATTAGAGTTTCTCCGTCTAAATCGTTCCATTGCAGTTTTTCCTTTTTCGCTAATCTATGCTTTCGAGGAACGCCAATACAGCACTCTCCCTGTTTTAACACAAGGATATTATATTTCTCTTTCCATGTGAGGGAATCACATGGAGTGACAAAACAATCTATTTCTTTGCCGAGTGTTTCTAACATTTTTTCCATACTTGCCGGACTATCATCAAAAGGTATAATGCGAATCGTCACAGGCAACGTACCGTCATCAAGCTTTGACCATAAATCTACTAACATTTTACATGGACGGAGAATAGATGTTCCGATACGGATTGCCTGTTTTTCATTCTTAGCGATTTGACGGGTACGGGCTATCGCCTGTTCTGATTGTTTTATGATTTTTTTTGCGTCCTTGTAAAAGGAACGCCCAGCGGCGGTAAGTTGTGTTCCCTGACTGGTTCTTTCGATCAACTTTACACCAACATTTGTTTCCAACTTGTTAATCTGGTTCATCACTGATGCAGCTGTAATATACAATTCTTTTGATGCTTTCAAAAAACTTCCCTGCTCTACAACTGAAATAAACGTAGTAAGTTCTTTGCTATACATAGGTATCCCCTTGCTTTTAGATTTTCTAAAAACCATTTTAACATTTTGGTATCTTCGAAGTCAATGTATATTCTGCTATAACATATTTAGGCAAACAATTAGTGAAACCATTGAAAAAATAAAGCAATTTAGGAGGAAATTGATATGAAGAAAACAATCGTAGTTATAGGCGCAGGAAAAGGACTTGGAAATGGAGTTGCAGAGAAATTTGGCAATAATGACTTTCGTGTGATCCTGATGGCAAGGAGTGAGGAACACTTGAAAGAGTATGCGGCGGATTTTGATTCTAAAGGGATTGAAGTGTATACGCAGACTGCAGATGTGGCGAATTTGGGTGCCTTTGCTAAAGTTTTTGGTGAAGTTGTAAAAACTTATGGCACTCCCGATGTGTTGTTCTACAATGTGGGAATCACGGTTGCAGACGAGGAAGTAGAAATTTCTGTACAGACGCTTCTTGACCGGTATGTGGCAGATGTGGCAGGCGCATACAATTGTATCAGGCTGGTAGATACGGAAGAATTTGCGGAGAAGAAAGGCGCAATCCTTGTAACTGGCGGTGGTCTTGCTTTACAGCCTTATGCGGGTTATCTGCCGCTCTCTATGGATAAGGCGGCGTTGCGAGCAATGGTTCAAGCACTTTCTCCTGTTCTGAAAGAGAAAGGCATCTATCTCGGAACCGTACAGGTAACAGGAACAATTGGTTCCAATGATTTCTATGCGCCGAAGACGATTGCAGAAGAATTCTGGAAGCTGTACACAGAGCAGGAAACTTCAGAGATTGTTCACTAAATGGTAAATACGGCAAAGCAGGAGTGTAAAGCAGATGAATAAAAAAATTATTGTTTTAAATGGAGCTGCAAGAAAGAATGGGAATACGGCAAAACTGGTGGAGGCTTTTGCAGATGGAGCGGAGTCTGCAGGAAACCATGTAAAGATTTTCTATCTTGACGGGATGGAAATCCATAGCTGCAAAGGCTGTTTGAGGGCTGGCAGGGATTCTAAAAGTCCATGCAGCCAAAAGGACGATATGGAACACATCTATGCTGAATTTGAAAGCGCCGATGTAGTTGTGTTTGCTTCTCCGCTGTATTTTTGGACGATAACAGGTACATTAAAAACTGTAGCTGATAGATTATATGCGGAACTGGAATGCCTGGGATATAGCAGGTTCCCCAAAAAGAGCGTGTTGCTGATGACTGCGGACGGTGGTGATTATTCTCAGGCAGTAACATGGTATCGGACTTATGAAAGGAATCTCAAATGGAAGAACTTAGGTGAAGTGCTTGGTAAAGGAAAAACCAAAGAAGCCTATCAGCTTGGAGCTTCCATTTAAGTGAAGAAAGGAATTAAGTGTAATGGAGCATATTACTTTGAATAATGGCGTGAAAATGCCAATTTTAGGTTATGGCACCTATCAGACACCTGCACGGATCACTGAACGCTGTGTTGCAGACGCGCTCCGTGTCGGTTATCGTTCGATTGATACAGCACAGTGCTATGGAAACGAGCAGGAGGTCGGTCTTGCGTGCCGGAAATCCGGAATTACACGTTCAGAGCTGTTTATTACAACAAAACTGTGGGCTTGTCATGGTTATCAGGATACGTTGCGTTCGATTGACAGTTCTTTGAAGAAAATAGGAATGGATTATATTGATCTGCTTCTGATCCACGAACCTACCGGAGATGTTCATGAGATTTACCGTGCTATGGAAACTGCCTATAAAGATGGAAAATTGCGGGCTATTGGCATTTCTAATTTTTTGGAGGAACGGTATCTGGATTTGGTGAACCACTGCAAAGTGATTCCGGCAATCAATCAGGTGGAAACTCATGTTTTCAGGCAGCAGAAAAAATTGCGGCAGTTAGAGTGCCAGATTGGAACAAAGCATGAAAGCTGGTCACCTCTTGCCTGTGGGCAGAATGGTATTTGGGAGAATAGCACGCTTTTAGGGATTGCACAGAATCATGGTAAATCAGTAGCGCAGATTGCTCTGCGGTTTTTATTACAGCAGGGGATTGTGGTTATCCCGAAGTCCACACATATTGAGCGGATGAAAGAAAATTTTGCTGCTTTGGACTTTGATTTGGAAGCTGATGAAATGCAGGAAATTGAGCAGCTTGAAATTGGCAAAAGCCTGTTCGGTTGGTGGTAAAGTATTCAGACAATATGAAGGGAGAACAAAAATGAGGATATTAGTAATTGAAAGCAGCCCACATAAAAACGGTTCATCAAATCTGCTTGCGGATAACTTTATATGCGGAGCAAGAGAAAAGGGACACACTGTCAATACATTTGATGCTGCAAGGGCATCTCTGAATCCTTGTTTGGGGTGTGAGGTATGTGGTATGGCGGGTCCCTGTTGCCAAAAGGATGATATGGCAGGGCTGAAAGAACAGATACTTGCTTCAGATATGGTAGTTTTCGTAACGCCGCTGTACTATTTTGGAATGTCTGCACAGCTCAAAACTGTTATTGACCGTTTTTACAGTTTTAATGGTCAACTGTCTGCAAAAGGTTTGAAAACAGCGTTGATTGTAGCAGCATGGGACAGCAGGGACTGGACGATGAAAGATATTTCCTTGCATTATCAAACATTGTGTAAGTATTTGAACTTTAAGGATCAAGGTATGATTCTTGGATTTGGGTGTGGGACGGTTTCTATGACAGAAAGAAGCGTTTACCCGCAAAAGGCTTATGAACTTGGTAAATCAATGAAGTAACGATTGAATATATGGAGGTATATGGCGATGAATAACAAAGCATTGACGGAAGGAGCACCGTGGAAGGGTATCTTGTCCTTTATGATACCAGTACTTTTGGGTTTGCTGCTCCAACAGCTTTATAATACAGTGGATACCATTATTGTAGGCAATTTTGCCGGGGAATCTCCCCTAGCAGCGGTTGGTGCCTGCGGTGTTCTCACAATGGCATTTCTGGCGTTGGCAAATGGTTTTTCGGCGGGAGCCTGCATACTGATTGCACAGCTTTTTGGAGCGGACAAAAAGGACGATATGCGCAGGCAGGCATCTTCCTCTTTGTTGGTCATGCTTGCTATGGGTGTGGTAGCGACAGCGGTAGGTATTATAATCAGCCGATTTGCTCTTGAACATATCTTAGCAACGCCGGACAGTCTGATTCCTATGGCTAATACTTATTTCAAGATTTATGCGGCAGGACTTATTTTTCAATTTGGATATAATATTGTAGCCGCTATCCTGCGGGGGATTGGAGACAGCAAAGCGACATTATATTTTCTGCTGGTTGCCAGTGTAGTCAATGTTGTGCTGGATATTATATTCGTTTATAACATGAATATGGGGGTGGCTGGTGCTGCTATTGCTACAGATATTGCACAGGCTCTTTCCTGTGTAGTGGGCATCATTTACATGATGAAGAAGTACCCTATGTTTCGTTGGAAACTAAATGAATTTACCTTTGAATGGCAGCTTGCAAAGCAAACTTTGAAAGCAGGCTTTCCTATGGCATTGCAGCAGTTTATTGTGTCATTTGGATTTGTTTTCATTCAAAGAGCAGTTAACAGCTACGGGGAGGCTATGACAGCATCTTTCTCGGTTGCCCAAAAGGTAGAAACATATATGACGTTACCAGCAAGCGCCCTGATGACGACACAGGGAACCTACACAGGACAAAATATAGGGGCGAACAGGCTTGACCGAGTAAAGACTGGCGCAAAACATACTGTATTAATCTCAGAAATCATTACAATATGTATCTTGATAGTGGTTTTCATTTTTGCAAGACCTATTGTTGCAGCGTTTGGATTAGGGGAGGAAGCTATAGGTTATTGTGCTGCTCATGTACGGTTTGTGGCACTTTGCTTACCTTTATTTGCATCTTACTTCCCGTTATTAGGTTTATTTCAGGGTGCAAACAATGCCCTGTATTCTACCTTTGCGGCAACTGGCGCCTTGACGGTTCGTGTGGCAACTACTTATCTTTTTCAGGGGATTCCGGGCGTGGGTTATCATATGATCTGGTGGAACACACTTTTTGGATGGGGATTTAGCTTTGTAATTTCATGGGTACATTTTCTGCGTGGAAAGTGGAAAGCTCATGCCGGAAATAAAGAAAAATAAATTTACATTGTTTGGAATTTGATTACGGCGGCTTTTGAGAAATCAAAGTCGCTGTTTTGAATTGGCTGTTAATTCTAAAATTTTTCTCTGATATGAGATATTAAATATTTTGAGGTTATAGAAAACTGTTTAGAATCCTGTGGAATTAGATGGTAAGTTATAGACAGTGTGTTCATAAAAAGACGACACAATGTTTCAAAGAGAAAGAAATACAGTATAATGAGAGTAAAGCAAAAAATGCATAAGAGTTGGATAAAAACATTCATTAAAATCAACAGCATACAACACACTAAGGTGTATCGGAATGAGGTATAAAAACTTCAAGGCGATACACCTTTTTTAATGTCGAATTTTGAGAGTTTATATATTATTTTGCGGTTTCCTTTTCGGAGATTTGCAAAGAAAAACAGGATGATGAAGTGTTGCTCCAGTAGGGGTTTCACATTCAGTTTATTGTTTCATGTATGGCTGTTTTGACAGCATGGCTTTCTGTGTATCCCACACTTTTTTCATCAGCTCCTTTACTTCCTTTACATCGGCGGCATAGACATTGCCTGTGGCGTTCATGCGCTTTGCTATCTGGTTCAGATTGTTCCCGATTCTGCCAAGGGTAGCGTTGTATTCCCGAAGCTCGGAATAGTCAATGTCATAGACAAATCCATATAAAATTAGGCGGCGCAGGAAAGAGGATTTATCTCTCATGCCGGAGGCTTTTACTTTCTGCTCAAGTATGTACTGCTCATCGTCACTTAGATATATTTTTAACTCGTTTTTACGTTCTCTGTTTGCCATTTTTGTTCTCCGCTCCGCTTCGGTCGTTGCTGGACAGGTGCCACTGGCACCTAGCAACCTTTCTGCATTTGGTTTTTGAAAAGATTTTACACTATCTTCTGTACCGTTACGGGGGACATTTGTGTAAAAAAATAAGCGAAAAAATCAGAAATATACGCAGGGCGTTTCCGAGATTTTTGAGCGTAGAGGGGCTAGGGGGATGCTTCCCCCTACAAGCATTTTTTTCAAGTTTCCGCTTTGGGGAAAATTGAAAAAATGAAGCCTGTGAGGGAACACAGGCAGTGCTTGCTATGACTACTTTGGGATACTTTTACAGCTACTGCCTTTTTGAAAAAAGACAAACTTTTTAGAAGAATGAGGGCATAGAGGGGACATTACTTTTTTTATAATACGTTCAGGGAATAAAACAGCGGAAAGGGGGTGAACCATGTTAGACAGCACATTCCGGCGGCGCAGGGAAATGGAGCGTATGCTGCTGGCAGGGCAGAGGCTGACCGTATCAAAAATGATGGCAAGGTACGGTGTGGGCAGGAAGTCCATAAGCAGGGATTTTGAAATCATAGGCGAGGAACTTCCCATTATGACAAAAAAGGGATATAACGGCGGCTACTTCCTCATAGACGGGGTGGGAAAACACCAGAACTCACTCTCCAAAGAGCAACTGGAATGTCTGGAAAAAATCGCTGTTGCCTGTTCTTCGGAAGATAAAGAAACGATACTGTCAATCATACATGAGTTTGGACCGTATTGTGGGAAAGATACATAAACAGCGATTGCCATTCTTGTAAAGCATATAAAGATTTTTGGAAATGTTTTATATGTTTTTTGGGCTGGCAATCGTGAACGGATTACAAGACAGAAATGAAGGGAGGAATAAAGTGGATACGGCACACCGCAGGCTGGAAATCATCAGCATTTTAGCCGCAAAAGGACACACTACCATGAGGGAGCTTGCATGGGAACTGGAAGTTTCAAGGCGCACGATAATGAATGATGTTATCGCACTGTCTTTTGATTATCCTGTCTATACAAAACCGGGCGAGGGCGGCGGGGTTTTCATTACGGAAAACTATAAGCCTTATACCAATACCCTCACACTGACGGAACAGAAAACCCTGTGTGGCTTATATGATAAAGCAGAGGGGAAAGAGAAAGAAATCCTTTTCCGTATCATTCACAAATACGGTGCGGACAAGCTGAAAATTTAAGGCAGATACATTCAAAAACTGAATATATAAATCCCGTATATTATTCTGCAATTCTTCCCAACTGTTTGCAGATGTTTTCAAGGGAGTTTGAATTATTTTTTATTAACACAGCGTAAGGGCAGTCTAAGACCTATGGGAAAGGTCTTGGCTGTCCTTTTTGTGCGTTTTAGGAGGGTTTTTATGGCAAAGAGGTATTACTGGCTGAAACTGAAAGCGGACTGGTTTTCAGACAAGCGCATTAAGAAACTGCGTTCCATAGCGGGCGGCGATACGCATACGATTATCTACCTGAAAATGATGCTGCTCTCGCTGAAGGACGAGGGGAAACTTTACTTTGAGGGCGTGGAGGACAATTTCGCTTCGGAGATTGCCCTTGCACTCGATGAGGACGCAGAGAATGTGAAGCTGACACTCGGATTTTTACAGCGTCATGGGTTGATAGAAATCTGTGATGATGATGAATATCAGCTTACGGAAGTTCCGGCAATCATTGGCTCGGAAACAGCGTCCACCATACGCTCAAGGGAGTGCAGGGAGAGAAAAAAACAGCTTGCTCTGGAACAGAAAGCGTTGCAATGCAACACAAATGAAACGGACTGCAACAATCCGCAACAAGTTTGCCGCGTAGAGAGAGAGTTAGAGATAGAGAGAGAGAAAGATATAGAGAAAGAGGGAGAGGGAGAGAAAGAAACGCCCGCCCACGCACCTTTTGGAAAATTTAATAATGTTTTTCTTTCTGATGCGGAGCTTAATGATCTGAAAACAGAATTGCCCGACAAGTGGGAATATTACATTGACCGCTTATCCGTACATATCGCTTCAAGCGGGAAGAAATACAATAACCATGCCGCCACGATTTACAAGTGGGCGCAGGAGGACGCTGAAAAAGCACCAAAAAAGGGAATGCCTGATTATTCATACAGTGAGGGGGACAGCTTATGAGTGGTAATTTAATGGATACGGTTTTGCAGATGGTAAGCACTGATGCGGAGCCGGAGGATTATACGGGTGAGGACGGTTTATTGTACTGTGGGAAGTGCCACAAGCCGAAAGAAGCCTATTTCCCTAAAGGCAAGGCTCTGTTCGGGCGTGACCGTCACCCGTCTGAATGCGACTGCCGAAGGGCAGAACGTGAAAAGCGGGAGAAAAAGGATGCGGACGAAAAGCATAATGCCGAAGTGGAGCGCCTGAAACGGGAAGGCTTTTCCAATCCTGCCATGCGGCACTGGACTTTTGAAAACGACAACGGGAAATGCCCGCAGATAGAGAAAGCGCATTTTTATGTGGAACATTGGGAAACGATGCGTTCTGAGAATATCGGCTACCTATTGTGGGGGAACGTGGGAACGGGGAAAAGCTATTTTGCGGGCTGTGTTGCAAATGCCCTCATGGAGCAGGAAATACCCGTCTGCATGACGAACTTCGCCACGATACTGAATAACCTTTTCTACGGAGCAGAAAACAGGAATGAGTATGTATTAAAGCTGTGTGCCTATCCCCTGCTTATCATTGACGATTTCGGCATGGAGAGGGGTACGGAATACGGTCTTGAACAAGTCTACAACGTGATAGACAGCCGTTATATCAGCAAAAAGCCGCTGATCGCAACGACGAACCTCACGCCGGAGCAGCTTAGGAATCCGGAGGACGTGCCACACGCACGCATTTATGGCAGGCTGCTTGAAATGTGCGTGCCCGTCCGCTTTACGGGCGGCGATTTCCGCAAAATACCGGCGCAGCAGAAAATGGAACGTCTTAAAAATCTGATGGAGTGAAAGGAGCATTCCTGTAATTCAGAAATAATGCCAATTGAATAAAAATGAACCTCA
>CALFCS010000044.1 GCA_937950565.1 uncultured Lachnospiraceae bacterium | reverse complement strand
TCTTGCTCCGAACCGGCTGCCTCCCATATAGACTGCATCTGCCCCGGCGCATACTGCCGCCTCCATACACTCCCAGGAGCCTGCGGGAGCCAGAATTTCTACTGTTCTTTTCATGTTCCACGTCCTTCCGAAGGATTGATTTCGATTAAATAGAAGCCAGGGCTTCTGTAGAGTCGAAAAGGCTGTCAACCTGACAGCCTCCTACGTACTTACTTTTTTTTGTTTTTCATCTCAGTTTCCAACTGAACAATTTTCATTTGAAGTTCCTTATTTTCTTCCTTCAGCTTGTCCAGAGCTTTGTCTGCATTCTCAAGCTTAATCTGAACAGATATCAGCTCATGCTTTAAGTCATACATTTCCTTGTCTTTCGCTTCGATATCATTTTCAAGTGTTCCGCCCTGTTTTCTTGCTTTAAAATAATCATCCGCAATATTCAACGCAAGTAAGATGCTCCTTGTCTCTGCACTCTGCTTGCGGTATCCTTCGCTGCTGGAGCATTCCTCAATCTTATGATTCAGGTAAGTAGATACCTTCTGCAGATAATCTTCACTCTCAAATCCACTTAAAGTAAATACCTTTCCACCTATTAAAACTTCCGTATAATTCTTTGATGATGCCATAGAAGCCTCCCTCGAACTTTCATAATATGTAACCATTATAAACGAATTTCATACAAAAACCAACTATTTTTCTCCATTTTCGTAAGAAATTCCCAAATGGCTGTAAGCTTTATCTGTTACAATACGTCCACGAGGTGTTCTTTGAAGGAATCCATTCTTCAAAAGATACGGTTCATAGACGTCTTCAATTGTTCCGGTATCCTCGCTGATCGCCGCAGCAAGTGTATCAAGTCCTACCGGACCACCGCCAAACTTTTCAATAATTGTTTGCAAAAGTCCACGGTCCGTCTGGTCAAGCCCTTCTTTATCCACATCCAGAAGATCCAGTGCGTAATTGGCAATCTCTTCTGTAATGTATCCATCATATTTGACCTGTGCAAAATCACGCACACGTTTCAAAAGCCGGTTGGCAAGTCTTGGAGTTCCCCTTGAGCGTTTTGCCAGGGCACGCGCACCCTTTTCATCGATTCCAACATTTAAAACATCCGCAGAACGGATAATAATATCCATCAGTTCCTTTTCTGTATAGAATTCCATGCGGTGTACGACGCCGAAGCGGTCCCGGAGAGGCGCTGTCAGCATGCCTGCCCTTGTCGTTGCCCCTACCAAAGTAAACTGTGGGAGTTCAAGACGGATAGAGCGTGCGCTGGCTCCCTTACCAATCATAATGTCAATTGCATAATCCTCCATGGCTGGATACAGGACTTCTTCCACCTGACGGTTCAAGCGATGTATTTCATCTACAAACAGGATATCGCCCTCCTGCAGATTGTTCAAAATCGCGGCCATCTCACCCGGTTTTTCAATCGCCGGTCCGGAGGTTATCTTGATATTTACATTCATTTCATTCGCAATAATTCCTGCAAGAGTCGTCTTTCCAAGTCCCGGCGGACCATAAAGCAACACATGATCTAATGCTTCTTTTCTTGCTTTTGCCGCCTCAATATATATTTTTAATGTTTCCTTCGCCTTCTCCTGTCCCACATAATCCTTTAAAAGCTGTGGCCGCAGACTGCTCTCTATCTTAATATCTTCTTCCAGATTCTCAGTTGTAATGATTCTTCTGCCCATAACCTCTTTCATTCCTTGTCAAGTATCATATTACAGCATGTGTTTCAATGCCTGTTTTAGTAAAGTCTCTACATCCATCGTTTCCGTGATTTCAACCTGCTTTACCGCCCGAAGTGCTTCCGTACTTCCATAACCGAGTGCTGTCAGCGCCTGTACAGCTTCACTTTGAATTTCATTTCCTTGTATTCTTCCTGACAATGGCTCTGCATCTGATACTGCATGCTCCAGTGCATCTTCAATGCTTAGCTTATCTTTTAATTCTATGATTAGCTTTTCCGCTGTCTTTTTACCGATTCCGGGTGCAGATGATATCGCTTTCACGTCCCCTGCCATAACTGCAAAACGCAGGTCATCCGGTGAAAGAACGGATAAAATAGACTGACCGCCTTTCGGTCCGATTCCACTGACACCGATTAGAAGCTTAAAAACATTCAAATCATCTCTGGTCAGAAACCCGAAAAGCTGCATAGCCTCTTCTTTTACATTCAGATAAGTATGAAGTTTCACTTCATTTCCGGTCTGTGGCAGCAGGCTCATAGCCTGATGTGACAGAAAAATTCCGTAACCAACTCCCCCCACATCTACAATCACCTTATCCTCCTCAACCGAAACTAATTTTCCTCTTATATAAGATATCATGATTCTTCTCTCCTAAAACTGTATCTTTTCAAGTCTTCTTAATATATTATCTGCCAAAACACCAATCAGAAATCCAGTGATAAGTCCGGCAATCAGAAGTACCGGAACATAATAAAAAATATGAAAGGTCTCTACTACCGCCATCGCGACAACAAGTTGTCCAATATTATGAAATACTCCGCCCGCAATGCTGACTCCTATGATGCTGAAATCCTTTTTTTTTCTAAGAACACACATAACCGTAAGGCTCAAAAGCCCCCCGGCAAGACTATAAAGAATGCTGAAATAATTACCAAATATCAATCCGGATAAGAGAACTCTTGTTACGGAAAGCAGATATACTTCACGTAATTTTATCTTATATAATGCAATTATGATAATCAGATTGGCAAGTCCAAGCTTTATCCCTGGAATCCCGAAAGAAATTGGGATTAATGTTTCTATATAGCTGAAAATTAATGCCAATGAAGTAAACATTCCAAAATATGCCACTCTGTTCATAAACACAGCCGCCTCCTAATTTGTTATTGCATCAAATTCACTGTTCTCGCTACTGTCTGCCTCAACAATCACTTTATTCGGAAGACAGATAATGCTTTCTCCATTTTTTGAAATCTCTTTCTGCTTCACACATAATTTATCTGGACAATCCGCTTCTGTCATGTCTGCTTTTCCATTTTTTATAACGAGATGATTCGTTCCCCCATTAATATCTATCTCTCTGTCTTCGGCAAGACTATACACACCTTCCGTCTCCCCATTGACTTTTATAGTAATACATCCTGCATCGTGAGCGCCGGATAACTTGTACAGAAAAAACATAAGTCCTGCGGCAGCCAGGATAATAGCAACCAGCAAAAGATCTTTTTTCTTTAATCCTATTTTCATATTTTTCCCTTTCTACGGTTTATTCTATCACAACAATCTTCATGATGCAATCACATGTTCGATTGCGCTTCTTGTTTTTTTATAATATAATTACTGATAATCATGAATAAGTGAGGTAAAATATGAAATACAAAAAAATCGCTGCACTTCTTTGTTCTGTCGCATTGCTGCTTTCCGGATGCGGCGCTCCTCCGGAAAAAGAACCCCTCAGTTACACAGATACGTTGTTCGACACTACTATAAGTGTACAAATTTTTGACCCCGTTGAAGAAACTGTGATGGATGGTTGTAAGAAACTATGTAACAGATATGATGAGCTTTTTTCTAAAAATAATAAAAACAGTGACATTTATAAAATCAACCATGCAGATGGTGCTTCGGTGGAAGTTTCGGAGGATACCATCGCCTTGATAAAAAAAGGGTTGGATTATTGCGAAATATCCGAAGGATTATTTGATATTTCCATTGGTTCTTTAACTAATTTGTGGGATTTTAAATCTGACACTCCTTTCATTCCGAAGCAGGAAGAAATTCTGAACGGAATCGCCCATACAAATTATAAAAATATTATAATCGAAGGCCGTACGGTATGCCTCACGGATTCTTCTGCATCCATTGATGTCGGAGGCATTGCAAAGGGATTCATTGCAGACTGTATCAAAGACTATTTAAAAGAAAATGGTGTAAAGCATGCGATGATTAATCTGGGCGGCAATGTCCTTACACTTGGCACAAAAACAGACGGCTCCAAATTCAACATTGGGATTCAAAAACCTTTTGATAATACGGGTGTTCCGTTAACTTCTGTCAAAGTGGCTGACCAGTCTGTTGTAACTGCCGGCATTTACCAACGATATTTTGAATTAAATGGGAAAATTTATCATCACATTCTGGATCCAAATACCGGGTATCCCTGTGAGAATAATCTCTATAGTGTCACAATCATTACAGATTCTTCTGCTGCGGCAGATGCACTCAGCACTCTTTGTTTTCTAATGGGATACGAGCGCGGAATGAAATTTGTTAACCAATTAGAGCATGTAGATGCCCTGTTTATCACCAACGATTATCAAATACACTATTCCGATAATTTTCCGGAATAAATGAATCCCTCACAGCTTTCCGGCTGCGAGGGACTTTCTTTAACAAAACCTTTATTATAGACTTGCCTGTTTTAGTAATACATTTCGCCTGAACTTATCATTGCAGCGATTACTCCGCCAAATACAACTGACATCAGGATAGCAATTACAGCTCCAATTGCAATTAAAATCAACTGCGCCCGGCAGAAATTCTTTTTGTTGGCATTCACATTACTTCCAAATCCCCATACAAAACAGAGAATCAGATTGACACACGGGATACTCATAAGAATCAACATCAGTATCCATTCTCCCATCGATACCACAGATTTGTCCTCATCGTTCTGCACATTTGGATTATAATTATTACCAACATTGTAATTATAATTATCCTGATACTGCTGATAATTCATATCTGCCTGATTCGTATTCACATTCTCATAATTATAAGGCTGTGCATTATCCGGCTGCGTGTATGTATTCTGCGCATCCTGATTATTTGGATTGTTATTAAAGTTATTGTCCATTGTAATTACCTCCTCAATTCTCATTACATAGACATTTTATCATAATATAGATTTAATCACAACAAAAATATCACGCAATAAATTATAACGATAATAAGACATGGGCGGTTCTCCCGGAAAATAACAGCACATCCGCCAAATATAAAACCCAATCATCAATACCAAAATGACAATTGCATACCACCGAAGAAATTTTTCATTCTTTTTAAGGCAAAGATAACGGTTGATAACAAAAAGCAGGATAAAAAGTAAAATCGGAAAGATAAATGGATGGAATCTCCATGCAGATACAAAATCTAACCGAAGTACGGAAATTCCGGCCCGGGTAAGCCCACATCCGGGACAAGGGAATCCTGTGAGCGCTACAAGGGGACAAATAGTATGAAAGATTTTTTTAGAAAACACAAAATAGGCGATTAAAAAAATGACCGCCCATTTTGTGTTTTTTACATCAGTTAAAAATAAATCCAGTGCATCCATAAACACTTGTTTTAAGCTGCGTTTTTCCATTGATATTTCCTTTACCGGATAACTTTCTTCGGACATTTTTCTGCACATGCACCACAATCCGTACATTTATCTACATCAATATGTGCAATATTATCCACAACTGTTATCGCCTGGGCCGGACATACTTTCTCACACATTTTACAGCCGATGCATCCGGCGGAGCATGCTTTCACAACTTCCTTCCCTTTGTCTCTGGAGCTGCACTGTACAACATGCTTCTGCTCGTAAGGAATGAGTTCAATTAATTTCTTCGGACATGCAGCAATACATTTTCCACACGCCTTACATGCTTCTTTATCTACTACAGCAACACCATTTACAATATGTATCGCATCAAACGGACATGCCTTCACACAGGTACCTTCTCCCAGACATCCGTAACTGCAGGATTTTGGGCCGCCATTCTGCATCATATTCACCATGACGCAGTCCCCAAGTCCATGATATTCATAATCCATCCCTGCTTTTTCACAGGTTCCGATACACTTTACAAATGCAACCTGATGTACCTGTTCACCGGCAGCCACGCCCATGATTTCACCGATTTTGGCCGCCACAGGTGCACCGCCGACCGGACAGCTTCCCACTTCCGCTTCGCCTGCCACAATTGCGGCCGCAAGACCAGAACAACCGGCATACCCGCAGCCTCCACAGTTATTTCCCGGAAGAACGGCTGTAATGGCTTCTTCTCTTTCATCTGTTTCTACGGCAAACTTCTTTCCCGCAAATCCCAGGAACACACCTATGAATAATCCGGTTCCGCCTACAACTATAGCCGCAATGATAATACTTGTTATACTCATAATCGTACGCTCCTTTCTATAACAGTCCTGAGAATCCAAAGAATGCGATTGACATCAGCGCCGCCGTAATCAGCACAATCGGTGTTCCCTGAAATGATTCTGATATATCATTGTATTCTATTTTTTCACGAATGCCGGCAAGGATTACAATAGCAATCAAAAAGCCGACAGAAGTTCCGAGCCCATTGATGACGCCTTTCAGAATCGTATATTCCTTCTGTACATTTGTAAGCGCCACACCAAGAACCGCACAGTTTGTTGTAATCAGCGGAAGATATACTCCAAGCGCCTGGTAAAGCGACGGCATGGATTTTTTCAGGAACATTTCAACAAACTGAACCAGGCATGCGATAACAAGAATAAATACAATTGTCTGGAGGTATACAAGCTTTCCTCCCAGAATTGCTTTATTTGCCAAAATAAACTCATTAATGATACCTGTAACGAAAGAGGCAATCGTAATAACAAATACGACAGCTCCTCCCATACCTGCTGCGGTCTCCACCTTTTTAGAAACACCAAGGAAAGGACAGATTCCGAGAAACTGACTTAACACAACATTGTTTACAAGAGCAGAACCAATTGCAATAATCAACAATTCTTTCATTTACTTCTCCTCCTTTTCTTCATTTCCAACCGGGAAAACGGAACCACTGCAGCCTGCGCAGGATGCACAGTTCTCTCCACAGCCGGCAGGTTCTACAACCTTTTTACCTTTTTTGGCAGCCATTCTCTTTACACGGTTCTGTAATGCCACCAGTCCGGCAAGTACAAGAAATGCTCCCGGTGCAAGGATAAAGATTGTTACAGGCACATAGCCTGACTGCCCCGATGCCATATCCGCAACCGGGATCAGCTGGTAATCAAATAATTTACCGGAACCAATCAGCTCACGGAGCATACCGATTGATGTAAGTCCGATTGTAAAGCCAAGTCCCATGCCCAGACCATCAAAGATAGACGGAAGCACCGGATTCTTAGATGCATAACTTTCTGCACGGCCAAGAATAATACAATTTACTACAATCAGTGGAATGTAAAGTCCAAGCGCCGCATACAGGCTGGGAATAAATCCTTCTAACAGGAAATCAACAATTGTTACAAAAGATGCCACGATAACAATAAATGCAGGAATTCTTAAAGAATCCGGAATGATTTTGCGCAGCATCGAAATCAGCATATTGGATAACACAAGTACAGCCGTTGTAGAAAGTCCCATACCCAGGCCGTTAATTGCAGAAGTTGTAACCGCAAGCGTCGGACACATACCAAGCATCAGGACGAAGGTAGGATTTTCTTTTACAATACCGTTATATAATCTTTCAAGACATGTATTCATCTTCATAACCTCCTTACTGATATACTTCCTGGTAATAGCCAAGAGCTGCATTTACGGCTCCTGTTACTGCCCTTGAAGTAATTGTTGCACCACTTAAGGCATCAATCGGTTCTCCGCTTCCGCCATCTTTGGATACTACAAATTTATCTGTTTGTTTTCCTTTATATTGTTCATAAAATGCCGGCTCTTTGGCCTTCATGCCAAGTCCTGCCGTCTCGCTGATGGAAAGGATTGAAATACCGCTTACCGTGCCATCTGTGGTGATACCTACTGTAATCTGGATATCCCCGCCATAGCCTTCCTTATCAGTAGCTGTAATGATATATCCATCCTCTCCAGCCATACAGACTTCATCAATCGTTGCTTTAATTCCCAATTCCTTGATTACCTTGTCTGCTACTTTTTTATCCACTTCTTCTGCTTTAAAATCTTCGTCGGCTGTTTCCGGAAATACTTCTTTCCACGCTTTTTTCTTTGCTTCTTCCTGCGCCTGTGAAATTGGCCCTGCCGTAATTTCATATACAAGACCAAGACCCAGACCTGCAATTACTGTAATCAGTGTAAGAATGATTGTATTTTTTATAATTTTTTTCATTACTTCTCTCCTCCTTTACCAAATGGTTTTGGAAGAGTAACCCTTTCAATTAACGGAACGAAAAGGTTGCTGATAATAATTGCATAGGATACTCCTTCTGCTGAACCGCCAAAGAGACGGAACAGACCCGTAAGGATACCAAGAATCACACCATATACCAGCTGCCCTTTTTTCGTAATTGGGGATGTTACATAATCCGTTGCCATAAACCATGCTCCGAGCATCAGACCACCTCCACACAAATGTGCGGTTATATATTGTGGATCAAAAAAGCTAACGTCCGGATTCTGGAAATGTCCAAAAATACCAATAAAAATAATAAATGTTACAATATATGTTCCCGGAATACGAAGGTCAATCACTCCCATCAGAATCAGGAAAACAGCTCCAATTATAATTGCAACTACAGAAGTTTCCCCGATTGTTCCCGGAATTGTTCCGATTAACATTTTCATGCTGTCTACTACTTCACCATTTTTCAGCATTGCAAGTGGTGTTGGTCCTGTCATCCCATCGTAAACAAAGTTAGTCATCTGTCCGGTAAAAGAAATTAACAGGAAGCATCTCGCAGCCAAAGCCGGATTCATAAAATTCTGTCCCAGTCCGCCAAAAAGCTGTTTTACGACAAGAATACCAAATACACTTCCAAGCGCACCCATCCACCACGGAGCGGTCGGCGGCATATTCAATCCAATCAGCAGACCGGTTACAACCGCGCTGAAATCATTAATTGTAATTTTTTTGTGCATTAATTTTTCATATATGTATTCTGTCAGGACTGCTGACAAAGTTGTGCTGATCAACATAATCAGCGCAGGCAGCCCAAAATTATAGATACCAAAACCGGATGCCGGTAAAAGCGCTATGACTACCATAAGCATAATATTACCGGAAGTAATCTTCTCGCGAATATGCGGCGAAGATGACATCTTTAATTTGTTCTCACTCAACATTGTCTCTTTCTTCCTCCCCTTCTTACTTTTTCTTGCGGTTCGCAAGCGCTATTTTTCTCATGGAGCCGATTGCCTGCTTCAGCGGTCTCTTAGCCGGGCACACAAAACTGCAGGAGCCACATTCCATACATTCCAGACCTTCCTGTTTTACAAAGGCCTCTTCATTTTGATGTTCTGCGTAGTCTGCAAGTCTTGATGGAATCAGCCGGCTTGGACAGGCATCCACGCAACGTCCGCAGTTGATACAGGCCGTCGGCTCAAATTTTGCCACTTCATCTTTTGTAAATCCAAGAACAGAAGAAGAAGTCTTCGTTACCGGTGCCTCTAAGGTAAACATAGAAAATCCCATCATCGGACCTCCGGAAATAATTTTCTCCGGCTCACATTTAAATCCTCCGGCCGCCTTTATTAATTCCTTATGACTGATTCCAAACGGAACCTTAAAATTCCCCGGTTCACACACTGCATCTCCACTGACCGTTACGATTCTTTCCATAGAAGGTTTACCTTCTGTAACTGCACGGTTAATCGTGATCAACGTTTCGACGTTATCTACAATACATCCTGCATCAGCCGGAAGCATAGAAGAATTAATCGCTCTTCCTGTGGTAGCATAAATAAGCTGCCGCTCACCTCCTTGTGGGTACTTCGTCTTTAGCGCAAGTACTTCCATCCGAGGATTATCTTTTGTAAGTTCTTTTAATTTTGCTATACAATCTGGCTTGTTGTCTTCTACTCCAAAAATCCCCTTTGCGTTGTCGAACAATTTCAGAACTATCTGCATACCTCCGACAAGTTCCTCCGGATTTTCAAGCATACGACGATAGTCCGCCGTAATATACGGCTCACACTCCGCACAGTTTGCGATTACATATTCAATCTTTTCCGGCTCCTTCGGAGATAATTTTACCTTTGCCGGAAAGCCTGCGCCACCCATACCGACAATGCCTGCTTCTCCAATTGTATTCAAAATCTCTTCTTTCGTCATTTCTTCCAGAGGTTTTACTTTCGGATAGGCAACCTCTTCATATTTCCCGTCGTTTTCAACGACAATGCTATTCACCTTTGCTCCTGCCGGCGTAAAATGTGGTTCAACCGCCTTTACCAGTCCGGATACAGATGCATATACAGGCGCTGAAACAAATCCGCCCGCTTCTGCAATCTTTTGTCCCTTAAGCACATGATCACCAACCGCTACAATCGGAATCGCAGGCGCCCCGATATGCTGAGATACCGGATAGATCAGATCACCTTCCGGCTTCACTTCGACGATTGCCTTGTCCTTTGACAAACGCTTGCCGTCATCTGGGTGAACGCCGCCTTTAAATGTTAACAATGCCATGTCTTTATCCTTCCTTCCTCTATGTACTCTTTTTTATAATATACAGGAAACAAACTATTTAATCCAGTGTTTCCAGTAATAACTTGATGTTTTTTTAACAAATAAAAGATAGAGACTTATACAGCCTCTATCTCAGTAAATCAAAATTATTTAATTGTGCACAAATACTATTCCTCTGTAACACTTTCTTCCACACTCTCTTCCACAGCTTCTTCCTGAGATGCTTCTTCCACAGCCGGAGCTGTCTCTAATACCTTCATACTAAGACTAATCTTTCTATCAGCTTCATTTAAATCCACAATCTTAGCAGTAATCTCCTGACCTACAGACAATACATCTGAAGGCTTATCAACATGTGTTTTGGAAATCTGGGATACATGAAGTAACGCATCTACTCCCGGCACAAGCTCAACAAAAGCACCGAAATCTGTCATCCTTGCAACCTTTCCGGTAACTACTTTTCCTACCGCATAATCCTCAGCAGCATTTGCCCATGGATTTGTCTCCGGGAACTTAAGGCTTAACGCAATCTTCGTATCTTTGATATCCTTAACAAGTACCTTTACCAGATCGCCAACCTTAAAGATCTTCTTCGGATTATCAACACGTCCCCATGACATCTCGGAAATATGAAGCAGTCCATCTACTCCGCCAAGATCGATAAATGCACCGAAATCTGTTACATTCTTTACAGTACCTTCTATTGTATCGCCGATATTCAGCTTTGCAAAAAGTTCCTTCTGTCTTTTTTCTCTTTCTGCAACAAGAAGCTGCCTTCTGTCACCGATTACACGGTTTCTTCTTGGATTAAACTCGCTGATTACGAATTCAATCTCCTGATTCTGATATTTGCTCAAATCCTTTTCGTAAGTATCTGATACAAGACTTGCCGGAATAAATACTCTTGCTTCATCAACAACAACACTTAAACCTCCGCCAAGAATCTGAACAACCGGAGCCTTCAGCACTTCTTTGTTCTCATAAGCCTCACGCAGCTTTTCGTTTCCTTTTTCTGCAACCAGTCTCTTATACGTTAAGAGAACCTGGCCTTCACCGTCATTGACCTTCAGCACCTTTACAGTCATGCTGTCGCCAACAGATACCATCGTTGTAAGATCTGCGCTTGAATCATTGGTATATTCATTTTTCGTAATAATACCATCGGCTTTGTAACCTATATTCAAGACAATCTCATCTGGCTTAACGTCGATAACTGTGCCGTCTACTACCTCTCCGTTTCTAATTGTCTTTAAAGACTCTTCTAACATTTGTTCAAAAGTTAATTCTGACATTATTTTGAACCTCCTCAATTATATTGTTGGGCGTGGATGCCCCTGCTGTAATACCTACTGTTTCCACGGACCTTAATTGATTCGTATCCAAATCGTCAAGAGTCTGTATATAGTACGTATCCGCACATGCATTTCTGCAGATTTCAAATAACTTCTGGGTATTGGAACTCCTCCTGTCACCTATGACAATCATGGCATCCACCCTTTCAGCAATGTTACGCGCTTCTTCCTGGCGCTCTTTTGTAGCACTGCAAATCGTATTTAAAACAATTATATCATAACGCTTTTTGGATATAATTTCAACTAAATCTTTAAATTTATTGTAATTAAATGTCGTTTGTGAAACCACACACACCTTTTTCGTTTTATTTTCAAGCTCAAAACGCTCAGCTTCTTCTGTAGATTGTATGACGGACACATCCTTTCCGGCCCATCCTTTAATCCCCTCCACTTCCGGATGAGAACTGTTTCCAATGATAATAATATGGGAACCTTTTGCACTTTCCTCTGCTACAATTTTGTGGATTTTTTTTACAAACGGACATGTCGCATCTACATATGTAATCCCATTTCTTTCCAAAGTATCGCAGATACTCTTGGGCACGCCATGGGAACGGATAATAACAATTCCTTCTTTCAAAGCTTCCAGCTCCTGCACCGTATTCAGTACAGTAACGCCGCTTCTTAGCATATCTTTGATTACTTCTTCATTATGTATAATCGGGCCAAATGTATAGATTTTTTCTGTTTTATGCTTCTCTATCTGCTCATATACCGTTTCAACTGCACGTTTTACTCCAAAACAAAAACCTGCTGTCTTTGCCAGTTCAACCTTCATATTTTTCCTTTCCGCACCTTGCTTATCTTTCCTGCCTGTCTCTGCATAGAGCCGTAATCTTTTCTACGACTTCTTCAATCGTCATATCAGAACTGTCCACAAGGACTGCATCCTCTGCCTGCTTAAGCGGTGCAGTCTCTCTTGTCATATCCCTCCGGTCACGTTCTTCAATATCCTTTTCAATTGCCACAAGGTCACATTCTATCCCTTTTGCAGCCAATTCATCATAACGCCTTTTTGCGCGCGTCTTTACACTGGCGGTCAGATATATCTTCACTTCCGCATCCGGGAGAATACAAGTACCAATATCACGTCCGTCCATGATAACATCAAACTGCTTTGCAAGATTTTTCTGAAGCATCAGAAGCTTCTCTCTCACCTGTGGAATGGCTGAGCTTGCAGATGCCATATTTCCAACTGCCTCATCCCTAAGCCTTGCTGTAACATTTTCCCCATTCAGATACACTTGCTGCACGCCTTCTTCGTATTGAATCTTCACATCAGCATCTTTTACAGCAAGGATAATTGCCTCCTCATCTTCCTGAACGATTCCCTTGTTCAAAAAATGAATCGCAAGAGCCCGGTACATTGCCCCTGTATCAACATAAATATATCCCATTTCTTTTGCCACAAGCTTTGCAATTGTACTTTTCCCGGCTCCTGCCGGTCCGTCTATCGCTACATTTATTCCCATAATTTTTCTCCTTTATCAATTCTTTTTTATTCAATCGCATTTCCTGCGGCATATGCCGTAGACCATGCAATCTGTAGGTTAAATCCTCCGGTCAATGCATCCAGATCCAGAACCTCTCCTGCAAAATACACACCCTTTGCAAGCTTGGACTCCATTGTTCCGGGGTCAATTTCTTTTGTTACAATCCCACCTTTTGTAATAATCGCTTCATTGTAATCCCGGAGTTTTGTCAGTTCCATTTTAAAATGCTTAATTAAATGAACCAGGGTTTTTCGCTCTTCTTTGGAAATGACATTCACCTTTTTCTCTGGTTCAATACCACTTAATTCTATCATAACCGGGATTAATTTTGACGGGAATAATTTTCCAAGCGCATTTTTAAACTGTTTCTTCTGGTTTTCCTCAAAATCCCGCAAAATACGTTTGTCAAGCATCTCTTCCGTCAATGCAGGCTTCAGATCAATTTCCAATGTCAGAGGCGCATTCTCTATAAGTATCCGTCCTACATAACTGCTGACGCTGAGAAGAAGCGGACCGCTTACACCATAATGTGTAAACAGCATTTCCCCAAAGTCCTGATATAATTTCTTTTTCCCCTGATATACCGTCGCCTGTACATTGCGCAGGGATAACCCCTGAAGTTCCTGTATCCACGGTTCTTTTACTTCTATTGGAACAAGAGCGGGAATACAAGATTTGACCTTATGCCCCAGATGCTGTGCAAAACGATATCCGTCTCCCGTAGAGCCTGTTGACTGATAAGATAACCCTCCGGTTGCCACAATACAGGCATCTCCCTTTTCTTCTCTTCCGTCTGCAAGTTTTATGTGATGAAAACAGCCTTCTTTTATTTCGACTGCCTTTACTTCTGAGCGAAGCCGGATTTTAACCCCAAGGCGCTTCATTTCCCGTTCTAATCCTTTGATCACATCTGACGAATGGTCAGATACCGGAAATACCCGGCCGCCTCTTTCTATTTTTACAGGCACACCAATATTTTCAAAAAAACGAATAACATCCTGATTGGTATAACCGTAGAAGCTGCTGTACAGAAAACTGGAATTACTCATTACGGACCGAAAGAGCGTGTCCATATCTCCGGCATTCGTAAGATTGCAGCGTCCTTTTCCGGTAATAAAAAGCTTTTTCCCAAGCTTGTCATTCTTCTCATATAATGTAACACGGTGTCCATTTCCGGCCGCCGTGACAGCGGCAAACATACCTGCCGCGCCCCCTCCTACAACGATTACTTTACTCATTTTCCGCCTCATCATCTTTCTTCGAATCTGAAAATTCTACTCTATCCCCAATCATATTTAGCTCATCCTTGCTGTATACCTGATATTCGTCCCAGATGTCCTCCAGCATTTCAAGCGTCTGGATTACTTCTTTTTGTTTTTTCATACACAATGCAACTACAAGCGCATTCACTACACTTAAGGGCGCCACCAGTGAGTCTACAATCGATGCCATATCACTCCTTGCGATCAGGTTACAGGAAGAATACAAAGTCATCGGCGAATGTACGCTGTCTGTAAGCGTAATCACCTTGGCCTTCCGGTTGCTTGCAAATTCAAGAGCCTTGAGTGTACGCATAGAATACCGTGGAAAACTAATGCCAATCACAACATCCTTCTCGCCAATACGAAGAAGCTGTTCAAATATTTCACTGGAGCTATTCGTATGCACGGCAATGACATTATCACAGATCAGATTCAGATAAAATCCAAGAAAGCTTGCAAGCGGTGCACAGCTTCTGATTCCAATAATATAGATTTTTCTTGCTTTTAAAATTGTATCTACCGCCATTTCAAACGCCTCATGGTCAATCGCTTCCATCGTCAGCTTAATCTTCTCAATGTCTGACTGGAGCACTGTAGATAAAATTTCTCCCTGGCTGATTCTTCCATAAGTCACTTCCATCCGCTGAATGGAATTCAGTTCCATTCGCACAAGCTCGCCTAACGCCCGCTGGAACTCCGGATATCCATTATATCCAAGGGCTGTGGCAAATCTGACCACTGTCGATTCACTCACTCCAACTTCCTCTCCCATTTTTGCGGCAGTAAGAAATGCAGCTTTATCATAATCTTCCCGTATATAATCTGCCAGTTTTCTCTGTCCTTTACTAAATTTGCTGTAACCATTTTCCAGTTTCTGCAAAAGTTCATTTTTATTGCCCATAAACAACTCGTCCTTTAAACCTGTCTTTTATAATCTATTATATCTCATTCATACCTCGTTTTAATTCCAGTACATCTCCACATATTTCTGAGCAGTTTCTTTAGGAATTTGAAGTTTTTCTACCATCCTATCAACTGAATCATCCCGGGATAATCCAAATTCCCTGCAAGCTGGTAAAAATAAAGAAATTCCTTTTTCAACACCTTGACTGATTCCCTGACTAATTCCCTGACTGATTCCTTGATTTACGCCTTCTTGATATAAATCTTCTAATGCTTTGCACATATCAATCTTTTCCTTTCCATCATCTTCTGCTTTTATTTTCTTCAGCTGCTGTTCTGAATGCAGCAGTTCTTTAATTGCCTGATAGTCATCAGCATCTACGCTTGAAAAGTATGCTTTATTTTGTCCAATATATTTGCATAATCTTTCCTTTTCTCCCCTGTATTTTAACATACCTAAAATCACTTGTAAATCTGTTTGAAATTGATTTACTTCTGTAAGATTGCCTGCATCTACCAGATTAATGTGATAATTTGGTATGTATTTCTGCAAGAGTTTGTATGACAAATCTTCTTGATTCCATTGGAACATTTCATAAAGATTCTTATTTCCGTCCCACTTTTCTAAACCATAATAAAAAACCAGCGAAAGTATCGGAACAATTTTATCGTCTTTACAGAATTTAGAAAGGAATTCTTCACCAGACACCTTTCTTTTTTCTTTTTCATGTTTCTTCCATTCCTGCTTTACCTGTTCCGTATAAGACAAACTGTCATACAACATTGTACGTACAGGCATCATATAGTTCACGGCTTTTTGATTTTCGCAAGTGAGAATGACCAGGTTTGCTCCTTTTTTCCAATGCATAATAATATCCCGGTATCTCTGTACATTTTTCTGCGTTTTCTCTTTATCTTCAATTATAAAATCAGATTCTCCGGACACCGCTTCCAATTCTTCCGGTTGTATCATCTGACTGCCCTGAAATATAATTCCATTGAATAAATCCGCAAAACGCCTCTTATTGCCAAGCCATTTTTTTATTGCAATATCACTTTTCCCCATAAAACCTCCATCCTTCTTTACTTATTCCCAAGTTGCAAATATAATCTTTGGATATTTTGTACGAACAATGTACAACGAATCTTTTCCCAGCCGGAATGGCTGAAGTAATTGTGAAATGATATTACCACAAGAACTATGATATGTCTATAATTTTGTCGAAAAAAGACTGTTATTGTAAAAAATCGGTTTCTACAATAACAGTCTTAAATCATTTTAGTCTATTCTTATCATAATTTTTGTAGCCTGCATACCGATACATCATAACAGCCATCTGTTCCCGGTTAATATTATCGCTCACGCCAAACATACCTGTATCAGAATAACCATTTACCACTCCTGTACTATTTGCCCAAAGAATTGCATCAGTGTACCATAATCCCTGTGTCACATCTGGGAATTTTGTTATATAGTCCACTTTCGGTGTGCCATTCATACGATGTAAAATCACTGTAAATTAGGCGCGGGCAAAAGGAGCTACCGGTCCAAAATGTAATTGTTATATCAATGACTTTTCCGGAATTCTTTCTTCTATTTCATCCCATGTCTTTTTTGCATTTTTAACTCTTTTTCTTGTTATTATTGCCATAACCAAAACTATAATCGGAACAACTAATACTAACGCAACACCAATAACAATATCCTCATCTGTATCTCCCATAAAGGATAACATAACACTCAGCAACCAAAACACAAGTATTGATCCTACCAGTGCCACCCATACCTCATTCCTTTTTCCCTCTTTCTTGCGCAATTCCATCCCATCTTTCCCATAAATCAGGTATAAAATCCCATAAGCAATTGCAAACATTAAAAGCATTAAAATTCCCTGTAGCATAATCTCTCACCTTTTCATTCTCTCTTTATTTTAATCAGTTCTTTTACATATGTAATTATACTTGTATCATTCACTCCAAATTGATATTAAATATAATTGCAACACGTCTTGATGCATCTTTGGCAATATATTTTATATTATAGTCGCAATGCGACTATTTTTCAATAGTCTTGTCAAGACTTTTTTATAATGAAAACATCTAATCCTTGGAGGTCTTAATATGGTATTTGAAAATATACGTAATTTGCGGGAAGACAGTGATAAGACACAGCAGGAGCTGGCTACTTATCTCAATATTAAACAGACTACTTATTCGAAATATGAGCTCGGTAAAATCAACATTCCGATTGAAGTATTTATGAAATTGGCTGAATATTATGATGTAAGTGTTGATTATCTGCTCGGTAGGACTTCTACAAAGAATTAAGTAACATACAGTCTCGGCAGAATAATCGGGAAATTAAAAAAACACCAGACTGGATAATAATTTTTCATATCCGCCTGGTGTTTTTTGATTATATTATTATACCGGATAGCTTCCGTTTTCTGTATCTGCTACTGTCTGGTCTACCTTTGTCTGCTGTGCTTCGCGATACTTGAAGAAATCTGTTGCTACCTGTGGGAATAATGCATAGGATAACACATCTTCATCCTGCTGAATCCACTGCTCACACTCTTTACGGAGTGTATCTAATTCATCCGGGATCAAATCTGCCGGACGGCATGTGATAACTTCCGGATTCTCTCCTAATACTTTCTTCTTTACTTCTTCATTAAATGGTTTTACGGTCTCGCCATATTTTCCGCTGAGGACATCTTTTGTCTCTTTTGTTGCCATCTTATAGCGCTCACCCATAAGCACATTAAATACTGCCTGAGTTCCTACAATCTGTGAAGACGGTGTAACAAGCGGCGGCTCACCAAGGTCTTTTCTTACTCTTGGTACTTCTTCCAGTACTTCATAGAACTTATCTTCTGCACCCTGTTCTGCGAGCTGTGAAGTCAGATTGGATAACATACCACCCGGTACCTGATAAAGTAAGGTCTTAATGTTAACACCCATATTCTTCGGATTAAGAAGTCCGCTCTCAAGTGCCTCGTCGCGAATCGGACGGAAGTAATCTGCAATTTCTGCAAGAAGATTCTGATCCAGTCCTGTATCATACGGAGTTCCCTTGAAGGTTTCTACCATAACCTCTGTTGCCGGCTGGGATGTTCCCAGTGCGAACGGTGACATCGCTGTATCAATGACATCTACACCTGCTTCTACTGCCTTTAAGTAGGTCATGGAAGCAACACCGGATGTATAATGCGTATGAAGCTGAATCGGAAGATCTACTGCATCTTTCAATGCTCCTACAAGTTCTGTTGCCTTGTAAGGAACAAGAAGACCTGCCATATCTTTAATACAGATAGAGTTTGCACCCATATCTTCGATTCTCTTTGCAATGTCTACCCAGTAATCCAGTGTATATGCATCGCCAAGTGTATAGGAAAGAGCTACCTGAGCCTCTCCCTTTTCTTTGTTTGCAGCTGTTACAGCTGTCTGCAAATTTCTAAGGTCATTCAGACAGTCAAAGATACGGATAATATCCATTCCGTTTGCTACAGATTTCTGTACGAAATATTCTACTACGTCATCCGCATATGGACGATATCCAAGGATATTCTGTCCACGGAATAACATCTGAAGTTTTGTGTTTTTGAAACCATCACGGAACTTACGAAGTCTCTCCCACGGATCTTCCTTCAGGAAACGAAGAGATGCATCAAATGTAGCTCCGCCCCAGCACTCTACTGA
>CALFCS010000043.1 GCA_937950565.1 uncultured Lachnospiraceae bacterium | reverse complement strand
AAACCAGCAGATTCCGATTTCAGATAAGGTAGACCTTTACAAAGTGAAAGGCGCTCTTGGTGTAGAGGACGGCGGACTGACGGATGCAGAAGTAGATAAGTTAATGGAAAGAGGATATCTCGATCTGGAAAAGGATATTCTCCTGCCGCTTCTTACAAAGCAGGCAAATTTCTGGGAACAGCTTCTGACACCGGAATATTACATGGATGCAGACGGAGATCCGCACTATGAAAAAGGAAAGACAGAACTTGACGTGGAGGCCGGAGAAAGATATATGATCATTCCGACATATTCACCTGAAAATGGTACAAGAGCAGATGACGGATATGTATGGAACGCGGCAACAACAATGAATGCGACGATGGATATTTCTGCGGCAAGAGACGGTCTTAAGATGACGATGGATCTGGAGAGGGCCGTTGGGCGTAAGGGTTCAGAGAAGGCGATTGAAAAATGGTCTAAGCTGCAGTCCCTTCTGCCGGATTATCAGTATGACGGCGAGCCGGGTGTAGAGACACAGTATGGTGGAGGAGGAGCCTTGAAAGAGTGGGCGACACCGATTTATCTGGAGGAGAACAGACACCGCCATATCAGTCATATGTATGTGGCATGGCCGGCATATGAGACCCAGCATGATGAAGACCTGGCAGCCGCAGCAGCGCAGGCAATTGCAAATAGAAACCGCCTGAATTCCGGTGGAGAAAAGACAACGGGACATGGCTGGATGCATTTTGCGCTGGTAGAAGCACGATTAAAAGATGGTGCAGGCGTTTATGATTCTCTGAACCAGATTTTGAGAAGTGATATTTATTATTCTTCCATGGTGACAGACCATAATACCAACAGGGGCTCCGGTACATATTGTACAGATACTTCGATTGGTATGACAGGTGTTATTAATGAATCACTTGTATTTTCAAATACAGGAGAGATTGAACTTCTTCCTTCACTTCCGGCACAGTGGAAGAAGGGAAGTATGGATGGACTGATGGCGAGAACCCGTGCAGAGATTGAAAGCATGAGCTGGGATCAGACAGCAGGAACGGTAGATGCGAAGATTCGTTTCGATATTGACCAGACGCTTTCCATCAGCTGCGGCCAGGAGTGGGGAAATGTTGTGATTGAAGGCAACAGTGGAGCCAGAGTAAAATGCGGCAGAGAGATTATTATGGATGTAAAAGCCGGGGATGAAGTGACCTTGCATTTCAGCAAAGAAAAAGGAACGGATTCCAAGGATTATGTAGACCGTGCAGACCTTCAGGCAGAGATTTACGGCTGTAAAGGATTGAGCAAAGATTTCTATACTGCAGAAAGCTTTGAAAAGTTAGAAAAATCTCTTGCAGAAGCAAAAGAAGTCTTGAACAATGGCAAGGCGTCACAGGCAGAGGTAGATAAAGCAAAAGATAATCTTCAGGCGGCAAAGAAAGAATTAAAGGAAAAGAAACTGGAAAAAACGGACGTCCTTGCAAAATTTACATTTGACGATGAAGAAAACGGATTTACGAACGGTTACGGAAAGGCATACGGACAATATGAGCTGAAAGACCATGGTGATGGAAAAGCAGTATATCTGGATGGAACCTATGATTATCTGAAAGTGAAGGCTGAGGATGGAACAAGTCTTCTTACCGGTGTGAAGGAAATGACAATTTCCCTGCAGGTAAAACCGGAAACAGGTTCCTCCGCAGGCTGGATGTATTATATTGCACCGGATAAGACGCCGCAGGTGGCAAATTATGAAGAGTATGCAGGATTGTTTGTAACCGGAGGCAAGCTGACTTCAGAAAGATATAAGAACTCAGGAAAAAGATCTGACAGCCTGCAAGCGGCAATCGGAAGTGACTGGGTAAATATCAGTGTTGTTTATACGGAAAAGGATACAGCCATTTACGTAGACGGTGTGGAGAAGACGAGAGTAAACAGCAGTACTGCTCTTACGGATATTTTCGGAGAAGACAGTATTTTCTATATCGGTAAGGCAAACTGGGGACCGGGAGAATATTACAAGGGATTGATTGACAATGTTGTAATTGAAAGCCGTGCCTTGAGCGCAGAAGAGATTGCGGAAAGACTGAATGGAGAAGAGCCTCCAACACCAGGTAAGGTTGATAAGACAGAGCTTGAGAAGGCAATTAAGGATCGTATACCGGAATCTGACAAAGAGAAGTATACGGAAGACAGCTGGAAAGCATATGAGAAGGCACTGAAGGATGCAGAGAATGTCAATGCAGATACAGATGCGGCGCAGGCGGCAGTTGATGCAGCAGTGAAAGCGCTTGCAGACGCACAGGCGGCATTGGAGCCAAAAACGGATCCAGCTAAGAAGCTTCCATATGTAGATGTGAAGGAAGACGACTGGTTCTATGAGGGTGTATATTACAATTACTTTGCAGAGACCATGACAGGTAAGGACAAGACACACTTTGCACCGCTTGAAAATCTGGCAAGAGCCCAGTTTGCGGTTATCATCCACCGGATGCAGGGAGAGCCGGAAATGAAATATACGGCAAAATTCCCGGACGTAGAGGACGAAATCTGGTATACGGATGCGATTCTGTGGGCGG
>CALFCS010000042.1 GCA_937950565.1 uncultured Lachnospiraceae bacterium | reverse complement strand
TGCATACTCTGCGGGTTGATCGAGATTCTGGTAATCCCATGCTTTCGCAATACGTCAAGCTTTTCCCTTGTCACACTGTCCGGTCTTCCTGCCTCCACCGTATATTCCAGCAAATGTTCCTTTGAAAAGTTCTCTTCTATACACGTAAGCAGCCTCTCCAGCTGATCCGCGTCAAGTGTCGTCGGAGTACCCCCTCCGATATAAATCGTATTCAGACACTTTCCCTTACACATGTCTGCAATGGCACGGATTTCTTTAAAGAGAGCTGCCAGATAGTCTTCCACCGCATCCTGCCAGTCCGAAAGCGCACCCGAGCTAAAAGAGCAGTATGTACACACCGACGGACAAAATGGGATTCCGACATAAAGGCTGTATCCGTTTTCATAATCCAGCCTGTCGAGCAGGGCTTTTTCCCGCACTGCAATATCCCAGGACAGCTCTGCCTTTTCACGGCTCATAGAAGTATCCTCCATCACCCAAGGCACAAATGCTTCTCTCGTCATGCCGCCCTCCAGTTCCTTCATGGCAATCTTCGTAGGCCTTACTCCCATAAGCACACCCCATGCCAGAGTTTTGCCGGTATATGTACATAACGCCTGGTACAGCTCCTTATCAACCTGCTTTTTTCCTTCTTCTCCTGCTACCGAGATTTCCTGCCCCTCCGGGAGCCTGACTGTGATATAATTAGAGGCTTTTTCCTCCACACAGGATGTAACCTCCTGTGCAGGATAAAAAGCCTTGACCATATGATATGCATTATATAAATAAGTTTCTTTCTTACATACAACCTGAATCATATTATTTCTCCCAGTTTAAATATAAGGATTATATTTTCTTTCGTGGCCGATTGTCGTCTCGTCCTCATGTCCCGGATAAACCTTTGTGTCATCAGGAAGAATAAAAAGTTTCTCCCGGACAGAACGTCCCATCAAGGCCGGCCTGCTGTTTTCAAAATCGGTCCTTCCAACAGATTCCAGAAACAAAGTGTCCCCGCTGAACAACATCTTCTCGGATTCCACATAATAACAGCAGCTCCCAACCGTATGCCCTGGTGTATAGATTACTTCAAACGTATATCCTGCAAAATTTAACTTCTGTCCATCCTTCACATATTCACTCCCGGAAAATGTATAACCGTCCGGAGATATCACCGTGGTATGATTCAGGTTTTTGTCATTCATTGCTTCCTCTTCCTTCTCATGCACGCAAACCGGAACCTTCCATTCCTTTAAAAATCCGTCGATTCCCATAATATGGTCAAAATGCCCATGTGTCAGAAGAATCGCCTGCGGTTTCATTCCTTCGTTTTTTATATGGCTTACCAGATAATCCGGGCATGCCGCCGGATCTATGATAACCGCTTCCTTTGTCTGTTCATTGCTGACAAGATAACAATTTGTCTGAATCGGTCCAATCCCAAATCTTTCAATCTTCATAAAACTCAAACTCCTTTTGCTCTGTCTTAACCTGCAGTTCTTTCAATGTCCAGCACATCCTCCAGCTGACGGAGTCTGGCAATGAGTTTGGACAATTCTTCTCTTCCATGCACAATAAATCCTGTCTCAATCGTGGCTGTGCCGCTCTTACTTGTACGGATATTCATCGATTTCACATCTACATTTCCTTCTGTAAAAATGCGGGATACATCCATGAGAAGCCCCTTCCTGTCATTGGCATACATCTTAATCTCGGCAAGATACTGGCCGCTGGAATTCTCAACTGTGTCACTTTCCCATTCAACCTCAATGAGTCTCGCCCGTTCTGCCTCCGTCAGATGAATCATATTGATACAGTCTGTCCGGTGAATCGTCATACCTCTTCCTCTCGTAACAAACCCTACAATCTCATCTCCCGGCACCGGATTACAGCATCTGGAAAAACGGACTGCCATATCGTCAATTCCCTTTACGACAATTCCACTCTTTGACTTGGCAATATGCACCTTATTCTTCGCAGCTTCCGCCACCTTTTCCAGTACAATCTCATCCGTAATCTCCTGCTTGTGGTCTTTCCCATACTCTTCGACAAGCCGGTTTACCACCTGTCCTTCCTTCAGTCCTCCATGGCCAATCGCAGCCAGCACAGATTCCCAGTCTTTGAATCCGTATTTTTTCTGCACGATTTCCTGATATTTGGACTGCATAATGTCCGGAAAGTTGATTCCCTTTGCCTTACAGTAGGATGCAATCATCTCCTTGCCTTTTATGATATTATCTTCTTTAAATTCCTTTTTGAACCACTGGTTAATCTTATTCTTCGCCTGTGTACTCTTCACCACATTTAACCAGTCCCGGCTGGGCCCTCTTGAATTCTGTGAAGTCAGAATCTCAATACGGTCGCCATTTTGTATTTTATAATCAATCGGAACAAGCTTGCCGTTGACTCTTGCTCCCACCATCTTATTTCCCACAGCGCTGTGAATGGCATAGGCAAAATCAATCGGAGTCGAACCATTTGGCAGATTCTTAACATCTCCCTGCGGAGTGAAGCAGTACACATCCTCCGCGAACAAATCCAAATCTCCCTTAATCAGGTTCAAAAATTCCCGGTTGTCTGACATATCCCGCTGCCATTCCAGAATCTGGCGGAGCCAGCTTAACTTTTCCTCCTCCTGCGCCGCTACATTTTTCTTTCCATCATTGGATTCTTTGTATTTCCAGTGTGCAGCAATACCATATTCCGCAGTCTTATGCATCTCCTGGGTACGAATCTGAATCTCAAAGGGCTGCCCGATAGAACTCATAAGTGTTGTATGAAGCGACTGATACATATTCGGCTTCGGCATCGCAATATAATCCTTGAAACGTCCCGGAATCGGGGTGTACATCTCATGAATGACACCGAGCGCCGCATAACAGTCCTTCACAGAGTCTACAATAATGCGGACCGCAAACAGATCATAAATCTGCTCCACGGTTTTATCCTGGTTCACCATTTTCTTATAAATACTGAAGAAATGCTTTACACGGCCATTTACCTCACATTTGACATGCGCGTTTTTCATATGCGCAGACACTTCTTCTACAATCTGCTGGACAAATTCTTCCCGCTCTGTCTTTCTTGCGTTAATCTGTTTTACAAGATCAAAGAACACCTCCGGCTGGGAATATTTCAGCGCCAGGTCGTCAAGCTCTGTCTTAATCTTCGAGATACCGAGTCTCTGCGCTATCGGCGCATAAATATCCATTGTTTCTCTCGCTTTTTCCTTCTGCTTCTCCGGCGTCATAAACTGAAGCGTACGCATATTATGCAGACGGTCCGCCAGTTTAATAAGAATGACCCGGATATCCTTCG
>CALFCS010000041.1 GCA_937950565.1 uncultured Lachnospiraceae bacterium | reverse complement strand
TTGACTTTTAATCAAGTTGTCCGGGGTTCGAATCCCCGCACGCTCATTGCGAGAGGGTAGCGCAAACTCAGTGTTTATAAGGGTTTGCGCTATTTTTATATATTTTCCTATGTGGTAAAAGTAGGCTAATGTAATGCATTGTAAATGTCTCATTTGGGTCTCATTTTAGTCTTAATGTCTCAATTTGTTCTCAAAAATTTATCTCATTATTGAAGGTTTTACATGATAGATTAATTTTTTATGCGCATAATGCGTAAAATATATTGAAGATGCGCATAATGCGCAGTATAATAAAAAAAAGGGAGGAGATAATCGAATGAAATTTCGAGAAATCGAAAAAATTTTGTTGAAAGATGGGTGGTATCAAGTGAAACAGAAGGGTTCACATCATCAATATAAACATCCAGAAAAACCAGGCAAGATTACAATACCTGAACATGGTGGGGATTTGAATATGGATACGGTCAAATCGATTATAAGGCAGGCTGGAATATAGTTTCTAGCTGTGCCTATAATATAAATATAATCATAGGTTTTATAAGTGTAAGGAGGAAAAAAATGAAATTAATCTATCCGGCGGTTTTTTATCCATTTTCGGATGGTAGCGGAGGCTATGTGGTTGAGTTTCCAGATTTACCAGGGTGCGTAACGGAAGGAAAAAACCTTGAAGAAGCATTTGAGATGGCAACAGATGCTGCGAGTGGCTGGGTACTTGATGAATTAGAGGAAGGAAATCCAGTTCCGAAAGCGTCAAATTATGAAGATGTAGTATCTAGAGAGTATGGGCAGATCAATATGGTATTATTAGACATGGACGCATATGCGGAGAAATATGGAGAAAAAGCAGTGAGAAAAAATGTAACAATCCCTGCGTGGCTTAATACCTTTGCTGAAAAACAGAAAATTAATTTTTCTCAGGTACTGCAGGAAGCATTATTATTAAGAGTTACAAGAAATTAAATCCATTATAAAAAGGCATCCGACAGGGTGTCTTTTTTATTCAATGAAAAAATTGAGATATGAAAATGATTATCAAAACATTTTTAAGATACCTTTTAAGTGGCGCCTTCACCATAATAATATCTGGCGATAATTAATGTTGTCTTCATAATATTTCTATAATTTGGCAACATTATTTTGTATAGCGACGGAAAGTGGTGCCCCCAGTCCTCCGCTGTTTCATAACAGCTATGTTGTTTCCTGCATGCGTCTTAAGACATTACTCTTCTCCAGCATAGTAACCAGTGCAAAAGCAAGAATACTGCCGGCTACTGTGGATATCAAAAAAGGAGTAATATAGACGAATACCCCGGCAGGTTCTATACCCATTAGAAGTTTTGCTACCGGATAGGCAGCCATACCTCCAAGGATACCTGTTCCAAGTGCTTCGGATAAGCAGGTCAAAGAGAGGTTCTTTGATGCATAGTAGGCAAAGCCACAGCATAAAGCCCCTATCATGCTTCCCGGGAATGCCATAAGACTTCCAAGCCCCATAAGATTGCGGATCAGGCTTGCACAGAATGCAATGCCGATTCCCCACCAAGGTCCCAGTATTACTGCAGATAAAATGTTAACCATGTGCTGTACCGGAGCACATTTGCTTCCTGCAATCGGAACGCTTATCAGGCTTCCTATAACTGCTACTGCTGTTAATACACCTGCTATGGCAAGTTTTCTGGTAAGATTTTTTTGCTGCATAATGAAATCCTCCTTTTCTTCGAAATGGATGCCATAAAGGGTATAATAAATCAATAAAAAAAGAGATGAACGTAGTCATCTCCCAGAAGTGGTCGGATCCGGTACGATACCGACAAAAAAGGCTCTGTAGGAGCCGTTTTACACTTAGTATATCCCTACGTTGGCATTATCCAAATCAGGTTTGTGGGTCGAAACTCTAAAGCTTCCTCTCAGCCGGCTTAAGGCCAGCTCCCCATTTCTGTATTTACTCTATTATTATAAAATGCTCAGGTTAATTTTGCAACTGGTAAATGATATAGAGTTCAGTAAAAAATTTAAGAGTAAAAAATTATATAAAAACTATTTGACATAATATGGAAAAACAGATATATTGTTTATAAGTAAAAGGGAGTAACTGGCGTCTTTATCTAATCAGGCATAGACGTTTACGATGTCGTCAATACGATGAGCGTTCATCCGTATCGTAATGAAATGGTGAGACTTTTATTGCATAGTTTTATTGCAATAAGGTCTCTTTTTATTTTATTATAAAAACGTTGCTCTATTTTTAAGAATCCGGTTTTTATAATGGTAAAACCAGGGAAAGATAAAGATAAGAGTTTATTGCAGGAAAGTGAGGAAAAAAATGCTGACAAGTGAACAGGCAAGACAGAATCAGGAAAAATACGGATATAATGAACTTATTGAAGGAAAGAAAAAAGGTATTGTTCAGATTTTTTTGGAGCAATTTAAAGATTTTCTTGTTATTATTTTGATTATTGCAGCTGTTATATCAGGTTTCCTGGGAGATGGAGAAAGTGCGGCAGTAATTCTGGTTGTAGTTACTATTAATGCTATTCTTGGAACGGTACAGACAATCAAGGCGGAGCAGTCGCTGAGCAGCTTGAAACAGTTATCAGCTCCGGAGGCGAAGGTGATGCGTGACGGAAAACTTATACAGATTCCATCACGGGAAGTTACAGTTGGTGATGAGGTTATTATTGAAGCGGGTGATTGTATTCCTGCAGATGGAGTTCTTATAAGTGTCGCAAGCCTTAAGGTAGATGAAAGCGCACTTACAGGAGAAAGCTTATCCGTAGAAAAGTCATTAGAGGACGTCTCGGAAGATGTGGCTCTTGGAGATCAGGTAAATCGTGTATTTTCCGGAAGTTTTGTCACATATGGCAGAGGCTCTTATGTGGTTACAAAGATTGGTATGGAAACAGAAGTGGGAAAAATAGCGAAGCTTTTGAAATCCACCTCTGAGAAGCGAACACCACTTCAGATTAACCTGGATGATTTTGGAAGAAAGCTTTCGATTCTTATACTTGTTTTTTGCGGCATATTGTTTGGGATAAATGTTTTTAAGGGAGGTTCTGTAGTAGATGCATTTCTTTTTGCGGTAGCCCTGGCAGTAGCGGCAATACCGGAAGCATTAAGTTCTATTGTAACGATTGTATTATCATTTGGAACACAAAAAATGGCAAAAGAACATGCGATTATAAGAAAGCTTCAGGCAGTAGAAGGGCTTGGAAGTGTATCCATTATTTGTTCAGATAAGACAGGGACTCTGACACAAAATAAAATGACTGTCGAAGACTATTATGTAGATGAGAACCGGATTTTAACACAGGATATTGATATAAAAAATAAAAATCAGGAAATGCTTCTTATGTTTAGTATGCTGTGTAATGATTCAACGAATGAAAACGGACAGGAAATAGGAGATCCTACGGAAACAGCGCTGATAAATGTCGGAACCGGATTTGGCATAGAAGCTTTGGAAATTAGAGAAAAATATCCAAGGGAGTCCGAGATTCCATTTGACAGTGAAAGGAAGCTTATGTCAACAGCTCATATGTTTGACGGAAAATATGTAATGGTTGTAAAAGGGGCTGTGGATGTACTGCTTCAGCGTATGACCCGTATTCGAATCGGAGATACAGTAAGAAATATTCAGGAAGAGGACCGGATAAAAATAGAAAAACAGAATATGGAATTTTCCTGTGGAGGACTACGTGTTCTTGCATTTGCATATAAAGAAATGAATCAAAGAAGAGAATTAGTCCCTGAGGATGAGAATGGACTTATTTTTCTTGGTCTTATAGCTATGATGGATCCGCCGAGGGAAGAATCAAAGTCTGCGGTTTTGGAGTGTATAAAAGCGGGAATTAAGCCAATCATGATTACGGGTGATCATAAGGTGACTGCGGCAGCGATTGCGAAGCGTATCGGAATTTTGAAAGATGAGTCAGAGGCAGTAGAGGGCGCTGTCATTGAAAATATGACAGATGAAGAGCTTTGTGAGTTTGTTCCTAAGATATCTGTATATGCAAGAGTTTCACCGGAACATAAGATACGTATTGTTCGGGCATGGCAAGAAAGAGAAAATATAGTTGCTATGACTGGTGATGGTGTAAATGATGCGCCTGCGTTAAAACAGGCGGATATTGGAGTGGCAATGGGGATTACGGGAAGTGAAGTGTCTAAGGATGCCGCAGCAATGGTATTGACAGATGATAATTTTGCTACGATTGTAAAAGCAGTGGAAAATGGAAGAAATATATATCAGAATATTAAAAATTCTATCCAGTTTTTGTTGTCTGGTAATTTTGGAGCAATTCTGGCAGTGTTATATGCTTCTGTTGCAGGGCTTCCGGTTCCATTTGCCCCGGTACACCTGTTATTTGTAAATTTGTTGACGGACAGTCTTCCGGCAATTGCACTGGGATTGGAACCGCATACAAGTGAAGTAATGAAAGAGAAACCTCGTCCTATGAACGAATCTATTTTAAATAAAAAATATCTTGCAAGTATCGGAATAGAGGGTTTCTGTATCGGCGCTGCGGCAATGGCAGGATTTTGGATTGGTTATAAGAGCGGAGGAAGTACACTTGCCAGTACAATGGCATTTGGAACTTTATGCATGGGGCGTCTGGTACATGGCTTTAATTGTAAATCGCAAAAGCCTATATTATTTACAAGTAAAATAAAAAATAATTTTTATTTGGCGGGTGCATTTGTCATCGGACTTTGTTTAATTACCTGTGTGCTTATGATACCGGGACTTCAGGGAATTTTTAAAGTCGTAAGTCTTAATATGAGTCAGCTTTTAACCGTATATGGACTGGCGCTTCTTAATCTTCCGGTCATCCAGTTTATAAAATGGATTCGAACAAGGAAATAGAAAGTGAGGAAATTATGGAATTAAATAAAGAACTGATAAAAAAGATAAAAGGGTTAATTTTGTTTACCGTCATAGTGATTGCTTGTATGTGGAAATATAAGGATGTTGTGGAATTGCTCGGGTTTATTTTTCATATTATTTTTCCGTTTATTTTAGGTGGTTCTATTGCATTTGTGCTAAATGTACCTATGAGTTTTATAGAGAGACATCTTTTTTCGGAGAAGAAAGTGGAAAAGAGTAAAATACTTAAGAAAGCGGCCCGTCCGGTAAGTATGTTGCTTGTATTGTTATCCGTAATTAGCGTCATTGTTCTTGTTATGTTTGTCCTGGTGCCGCAACTTGCAAATACATTTTCTTCTCTGGGACAAAGTATTCAGGACTTTATTCCAAAACTGCAGACGTGGGTAAAGGAAATATCGCATGGAAATTCGGAGATTATGACTTGGGTAAATGGACTGAAATTTGATCCGGATAAGGTGATGGAAACAGGAATCAGTTATTTGGGAATTGGGGCAGGAAATGTGCTTAATTCTACGATTACAGCGGCAAAAAGTATTGTAAGCAGTATCGCTACATTTTTTATTGCGTTTGTATTTGCCATCTATATTTTGCTGCAAAAAGAGAAACTTCGGATTCAGTCAAAAAAGATTTTATTTGCATTTGTAAGGAAAGGAAGAGCAGAGGCAGTTTTGGAGGTATTGTCACTTACTTACAACACTTTTTCAAGTTTTTTGACCGGCCAATGCGTAGAGGCAATTATTCTTGGGAGTATGTTTGTTGTCAGTATGTGGATTATCCGCCTGCCCTATGCGCTTCTTGTGGGAATTGTAGTTGCTTTTACTGCGCTTATCCCTGTGTTTGGAGCGTTTATCGGGTGTGTGATCGGAGCGTTTCTGATTTTTATGGTTGATCCTTTGAAAGCATTTATATTTATTGGGTTATTTCTTGTATTACAGCAGATAGAAGGAAACTTTATATATCCGCATGTGGTAGGCAATTCCGTCGGGCTTCCGTCTATTTGGGTGCTGGCGGCAGTCAGTATCGGTGGCAGCCTTATGGGGGTAGTGGGCATGCTTATATTTATCCCGATTGTATCCGTAATATATGCACTGTTCCGAGAAGTTATATATTTAAAATTAAAACAAAAGGGAATACGGCCGGAGGAAATAAGCTGATTTTATAATCCCAGAATACTTCCTACAAGCAGTCCCGCGTAGGTGCCGAGCACATATCCAAGTGTACCAATTAAAAGTACAGGGCCTACCAGCTTTGACCAGCCTTTGGAAACAGCCATGGCAGCAGCTGTTGTAGGTCCGCCGATGTTTGCATTGGAGGCAAGAATAATGTCTTCAAGGTCAAATTTTAGAAGCTTTCCTCCTGCAAAGCTGAAGATCATATTTGTAATTACAATAATTGCTGCAAATAACAGAAGTAGCGGAGAGTTCATCACAATCATTGGTACGGAAGCCGGGACACCGATTACAAAGAAAAACAGGTAAATCAGGAATGTGCCTAATTCCTGGCTTCCCTCGATTTTACCAAAGAATCCGGGCGCAAGCGTTGCACATAGCATAGTAATTGTAGTAATCCACAGATACTGGTTTCCGAATAAAGTATTCAGGATAGTCAGAGCTGCATTAGATGTTGGTATAATTAAACCAAGGCTGTCTGCAATGATGTTTGATACAGCGACAATCGTAAATGTTACAGCGACAGCAAGAGCGATGCTTTTCAGGGAAATTTCTTTTTTTCCCCAAAATGCAGAAGCTAGTGTTTCGTTATTTTTTTTCTGTGCTCCGAGTGTTTCCAGTTCGTCTATGTGCGGATGGGAAAAATGTTTCCGGAAGAAATTCACAGACGGTATTGCAATCAGTACAAAAAAGTATAATACCATTAACAGGTTGTCTGCTACAACAGCGGCAGAGACCATGTTTCCGGATACATCAAATGCTGCATTCAGTGCAGCAAAATTAGCGCTTCCTCCGATATAAGTACCCGTATATGCGCCTGCTAATCCGCTGAGTTCCGGAATCGCATTGCGAAGAGCTGCATATCCAATCAGTGCGCCGCATATGGTTCCTGCGGAACCAATCAGGAAGATGATCAGAATTCTGCCGGCTTCTCTTCCGATCTTTCGAATGTCACATTGCAAAAGCAGGAGAGGCAGAGAGAGGGGAACTACATATGTCCATACGGTGTTCCATACTGGTGCGTCCATTGGAATGATTCCAAAGTTTGACAGCAGGATGGCAAAAATCAAAGCAAGTACGCAGCCGGTTACCTTTGCGGCCCACTGGTATTTTTGTTCAAGGTGAATGGCAAGTGCTGCTCCTGAAACACAGACTGCCCATAATACCCAGGTATTGTCCGCTCCAATCAGCGGGTTTTCAAGATTAAAGATATGTCCCCACATTTTTCTTCCTCCTCGTATAAGTATAATCTCAAATTTTCCAGACTATTTAACAACCCATTTTCCTTTCCGGCTGGAGCCAACTCGTTCAATGATATGTTTTTCTCGCATCTTTTTAATATAATACTTCAATGTATTTTGATTTAAGCACAGCTTTTCTGCCATTTGTTTTTGAGAAAGAAGAGGTTCCTGTTCTATAAGCCTAATAATTGCCTGTTCCACTTTCTTTCCACTTGATTGGGTGGTAGATTGGGTGAACTGGGTGGCCGACTGGGTGGTAGATTGGGTGGCATTCTCTTCCATATTTCTATCATTCAGCGGTACTATGATTCTAAAAATGTCTCCTTCAATAAATTCCGGATTTTTACCAGAATAATATTTGCTGTATTTGAATAAATTACGCACACCAGAACCAAGTTGATCTGCATATCCAATATTTCTGAAAAATGATGAAATGATTGGATTCTTGGGTGATGGTTCCATATTATCTGGCGTAATAACAGCATTCTGGGAAGCACGGTTTGCATTTTCTATATACATCCTGTTTTTCATCTCTTCCCAAAAGCATAACCGCAGCCAGATTGAAGCCTTGCTCACCAGTTACACGATCCATAGAATATAGTCTTGCACTCCTTAGCAGTTCATCATCTGTCATGCTAATCCAAGGGTGTCCTTGTCCAGTACTCTTATTTTCTGCCATAACACGTAACTTAGGAAGCAGATCCAACCGAAGATCTTCCCTTTTCACATATGGGTAAACCTTCCTTTCTGTAAAAATCTCCTGTTTACGTATATACATCTGCGCTATCTGAGCAGTTGCTGTTACCTTTACATCCGCATCGTCTACACGATCATAAATTACCTTTTTATAACTATGAACCTCAGCACTTGGAAGGACGTGAATATGAATAATTGTTTTTCCTTTATACTGTATAATTTGGGGAGACAAATAAACTGTCGGTGTGAACAACGAAGGATTGCTGATACAGCTTATAAAATTCTTTATCATATCGGGAGCAGCCTTTTCGGAGATACCAGAAACTGTCCCATCATCCAATACCCCTAAAAATATATCTCCGCCAAAGCGATTTAAAAAGGAACATACCGTCTCATAGACATCACTTTCGATGCCATTTCCGCAACGCTTAAATTCTACCGCAATAGTTTCACCTATTTCTAAAATTGTTCTAATAGCATTTGAATCCATAGTTTCTGACTCCTGTATTTTTAAGTTGCAATTAACATTTCTCGAATCAAATTTTCCAGTCTCTTCATTATTTTACCAAATTACAGGTTAATATACCATTAATTTTTTATACAAAGTCAAAAAGCGAAGAGCCTCACGCCCTCCGCTTCCTATCCATTATCTTACAAAATACAATCGCCACGCCTGTGCTGACCGCTGTCGCCACAATTCCGGGGCCTACGATCGCCGTGGGATTCACGCTTCCGTACTGGCTCCGGTAGGCGATTACATTCACCGGAATCAATTGTAAGGATGAAATATTCAGAATTAAAAATGTACACATTTCATTGCTGGCGACGCCCTTTTTCCGCACCGGACCGGGCGCTCTACCACGCCTCCTATCCTCTTCCAGTTTTCCCAGTTCTTCCATTGCCTTAAGACCTGCCGGTGTTGCAGCCCAGCCAAGTCCCAGAAAATTAGCAATAAAATTGGTTGTAATATGTTCGTTTGCTTTATGTTCCGCTGGAATATCCGGAAATAAAAAATGAATCAGCGGCCGCATTTTGCGGGATGTGGCTTCGATGATACCTGCGTTTTTTGCAATTTCCATAAAACCCATCCAAAAGGACATAACGCCTGTCATGGTAATGCATAGCGCGATTGCCTCCTTGGAGGAATCTATGGCAGCGTCGGTGATATCCGGAATATGTCCGGTAAATGCTGCAAAAACAATGCCGGCGAGAATCATGCCTGCCCATAAATAATTAAGCATAAGCGTACCTGTAAAGTTTATTTTTTTCATTATATGTATATGAAACCAGAATAAGAAGCATATATATGAAAGGAAATATGCAGGCCGGGAGTTTAAAATGAAGTTTTTCTTATATCTGGCAGATTTTATTATTCCTTTTGTGATATTTTTAATCGTGTGTTATGGATGCATGATGAAGGTGAATGTCTATGATTCTTTTATGAAAGGTGCAAAGGGCGGATTTTCCACTGTTATCCGGATTATGCCGACACTTGTGGGACTTATGGTGGCGGTAGGCATCCTGCGGGCATCCGGGTTTCTGGAATGTCTTGCGGATATGATCGGAAATGTTACACAGCATGTAGGATTTCCGGGAGAACTGGTTCCGCTTACCGTTGTAAAGTTATTTTCGTCTTCTGCCGCTACAGGGCTTTTGCTGGACATATATAAAGAATATGGAACAGATACCCTTCTGGGACTTATTGCATCAATTAGTATGTCGTGTACAGAAACCATTTTTTATACAATGAGTGTGTATTTTATGACAGCAAAGGTTTCGAAGACAAGATATACATTAACCGGCGCATTGCTTGCTACGTTTGCAGGGCTTGCGGCGAGCGTAGTACTTGCAGGAATGATGACAGGGGCAGTTTAATCTGCCCCGGATATTTTTCTGCGCAAAATAGAAAAGGGTGCAGGACCGGCATCCAAAACTGTTTTGTGGAATTTTTCCTGTGTAAAATCCTTTCCCCATGTGTCAATGGCTTCTTTTTTCAGCTCCAGAAATTCTACATAGCCGATATAATATTTTAGATAATTAGCAGGGTCAGCGATAATCAGACTGTAAATCTCTTCAATGGTATCTGTATCAGTGATTCCATATCCGCGAAAGAAAGATATCGTATCAAGAAGTGTCCAGCCGTCGTAATGAATCCCCATATCGGCAAGGGCATAAAGGCCGAGGATGACAGAAGCGTTGTGCTGAAGCAGAGAAGCCTGTTCTTTGGAAAGGGGTGCAAAATAGTAGGACATCATTTCTGTGTAAGTTGCCCAGCCTTCGGTATATCCGCCGAAGTTCATAAGATTCCTGATCGGTTCAGGATTCGTAGAAGCATAATAAACGGTCTGATAAAGATGTCCGGGATATCCTTCGTGGGCAAGTGTCGTAAAAAGTGATAAATCATCCGGCATATGACTGCGGTTAATATAGATTACATTATTTGTGGAATTATCGATAGGCGGAATCATATAAAAAGCAGGACTTAAGTATTCTTCCATAGATTCCTGAACATATTTTATCTCTGTCTTCACCTTGGGAGGCGCCGGGAAAGAATTGGACAAATGGTCTTTTAGTTCTGCTAAAATGGCGTCAGGCTCCGAATTCTTCAGAAGCGTTCCGTTTGCATTAAACATATCAGAAAAGGAAGACAAATCTTCTGTCATCGGGGCGAGAATTTCCTGTATGGCGGCAGAATCTTCTGCCATTTGTGTAAGGGTGAGCGCCTGCAGTTCGGGAATACTCCGGGATGAGCCCGTTTCCGTTTCTACTAGTATTTCATAGTATTCTCTGCCCTCGGGGAAATAGCATAAGCCGTTATTGTTATTTCCTGTGCCGCAGAGTTTTTTTAGTTCATTTATAAGCTCCTGGTATGCAGGGTATACATAAGATTCTATCTGCTTTTTGTTTGCTGCTATGTAAGAGGCAGTCTTATCAGAAGAAAGGCTTAACTCCTGCAGTCGTTCTTCAAAAGAAGAATACAGATAGTTCTTATCACCCATCTGAAGAAATGTCTCACATTCCTGAATAATATCTCCGGCATTGCCGTTAGACATGAAGAGTCCGGCTTTGGACTTTGCCTTTTCAAATTCTATAATAGAATGAAAGTATTCGGGTGTCTGTGCAAGCAGTTCGAGATAGGTCTTGCAATCTTCTTCTGTGTGAAAACGATATTCGGATAGAATAACCGGAAGCTGGGACTGGGTGCCGGTTAAAGGAGCGAGAGGTTCTTCGTACAATGTATACCTGGCTTTGTCACGGGAGTGTTCGAAGCAGAATTCAAGAACATCATAGGTCAGCTTGTTTTCCTCTGAGAGGCGGCTGCGTTTGTAGGAGTGCAGAACTGCAAGTGCATTTTCGGAAGCGGCACATCTGGACAGTGTATCAGCGCTTAGCGCGCCGTAAGAGACGGGAGTATCTGAAAGATTATAATCGGAAGGATTTTTCAGTGTATAGTGAAGTGTAATGGTGTCAGAAGCGACTTCCTGCCGGAAAAGACTGTCGGTATAAGAAAGAAAGCGCCGGTTTTCATTTTGGTTAAATATCCGGAAAATAAACAACGCTAAAAGGAGTAAAAAAAGAAAAATAGCAGCTAAAAGAGCAGAACGTTTTTTTGACATAATAATCCTTATATGATTTTTCAGTTTTTATATACATATGCAGAAAATAACATTGACATTCGTAAGGCATACGTATTAAACTTGAATAATGAAATTATATATGAAAAGAGGAGAATTATGAGAACAATGAAAAAGATGAGCAAATATTTAGCGGCAGTATTAGCAATTATGATGTGTGTGGGTCTTTCCGCCTGTGGATTAAAGTTTGACGCGGCAGGATATACCAAAAGTGCGCTGGATGCAAATTATCAGGGAAAATATGAGGAGTATGCAGATTTTCGTGGGATTTCTGTAGACGAAGCGAAAAAGGAAATTGAAGATAATAAAGTGAAGCTCGCAAAGCAGCAGCTTGTAACTATGGGAATCACAGACGACGAATCTGTGAATAACTATCTGGAAAATGTAAAGGGTATTGAGAAGCTTGCAAAATATGATGTAAAAGAATCAGAGAAGCAGAAAGATGGAAGCTATATTATTAAAATTGAAGTTCAGCCGTCCAACGTATATCAAATATTACAGGAAAATTCAGCCACAGTGGCGCAGGAGATGGTCGCTGCGGGAAAAGACGTGTCAGACAGCAGTGTGTTTATGGAACTTTTGATAGAAAGTATTAATCGGTCTGTAGCGGCAAATGAATATGGAGAAGCGCAGACAGTTGAGGTGAAAGTAACGAAAGGCTCTGGTAATACCTACGGACTTGAGCAGAGTGAAATAGATAAAATTGAGGAAGCGATGTTTCCACAGTCATAAATAAGAAAACAAGAAGGAGAAAAGAATATGGTGAAATTATATGAGACAGGCGCATATCTGTTAAATGGAACAGAGATTGTCACAGATGCAGCAGAAGTGAAAGCAAAAACAGGACAGGATGTTACGCCAGAGGAAGCTGCAAAGCAGACGATGGCATATGGAATTTTGTCTGCGCACAATACATCTGATAACATGGAACGTCTGCAGATCAAGTTTGACAAGCTGACTTCTCATGATATTACATTTGTCGGAATTATCCAGACCGCACGTGCGTCAGGCCTTGAGAAATTTCCGATACCATATGTTCTGACGAACTGCCACAATTCTCTTTGTGCAGTAGGAGGAACCATTAACGAAGATGACCACATGTTTGGACTTACCTGTGCGAAAAAGTATGGCGGAGTATATGTACCGCCGCATCAGGCAGTCATTCATCAGTTCGCGCGTGAGATGCTTGCAGGCGGCGGCAAGATGATTCTTGGTTCAGATAGCCATACCCGTTATGGCGCTTTAGGAACGATGGCTATGGGTGAGGGCGGACCGGAGCTTGTAAAGCAGCTTTTGAATAAAACCTATGATATTAAGATGCCGGGAGTTGTCGGTATTTATCTGGACGGAGAGCCGATGAAAGGCGTGGGCCCGCAGGATGTGGCGCTTGCAATTATCGGAGCGACCTTTGCCAATGGATATGTGAACAATAAAGTGATGGAATTTGTAGGTCCGGGTGTAAGTAAACTGAGTGCTGATTTCCGTATCGGAATCGATGTTATGACGACAGAGACAACCTGTCTGTCTTCCATCTGGACAACCGATGAAAAGATTAAAGAATTCTATGAGATTCACGGAAGAGCAGAGGATTATAAGGAATTGAATCCGGGAGCAGTTACTTACTATGATGGTATGGTATATGTAAACTTGAGTGAAATTAAGCCAATGATCGCGATGCCGTTCCATCCGTCAAATGTATATACGATTGATGAAGTAAATGCAAATCTTGAAGATGTTCTTCACGATGTAGAGCAGAAAGCGCTTGTAAGTCTTGACGGCGCTGTGGATTATTCTCTGCAGAATAAGATCCGTAATGGAAAATTATACGTAGACCAGGGATTGATTGCAGGCTGTGCAGGCGGCGGATTTGAAAATATCTGTGCGGCGGCAGATATCATAAAGGGTCATTATATCGGATCCGATGAATTTACCTTTAGCGTATATCCGGCAAGTACGCCGATATATATGGAGCTTGTAAAGAATGGGGCTGTTGCAGATCTGATGGCGGCAGGAACGATTGTGAAGACAGCGTTCTGCGGTCCATGCTTCGGTGCAGGAGACACCCCGGCGAACAATGCATTTTCCATTCGTCATTCCACACGTAACTTCCCGAACCGTGAAGGCTCTAAGTTACAGAGTGGACAGATTGCTTCCGTTGCTCTTATGGATGCCCGTTCTATCGCAGCAACTGCGGCGAATAAAGGATATCTTACTCCGGCGACAGCAATGGATGTAGAATATACAGGAAAGAAATATCATTTTGACAGCAATATTTATGCAAACCGTGTATTTGACAGCCACGGCGTGGCGGATCCTTCTGTGGAAATCCAGTTTGGACCGAATATCAAGGACTGGCCGTCAATGTCAGCGCTTCCGGAGAATCTGATTCTGAAGGTTGTGTCTGAGATTCATGATCCGGTTACGACAACAGATGAGCTGATTCCGTCCGGTGAGACATCCTCTTACCGTTCTAATCCGCTTGGCCTTGCAGAGTTTGCATTGTCAAGAAAGGATCCTGCATATGTGGGCCGTGCAAAAGAAGTACAGGCTGCCCAGAAAGCAATCGAGGCTGGAGAGTGTCCGCTTGAGGCTCTTGAGGAATTAAAGCCTGTTATGGAGAAAATCAAAGAGGCATATCCAAATGTGGGAGAAGGAAATATCGGCGTCGGAAGTACGATATTTGCAGTGAAGCCGGGAGATGGTTCAGCCAGAGAACAGGCGGCGTCCTGTCAGAAGGTTCTTGGCGGATGGGCAAATATTGCAAACGAATATGCAACAAAGAGATACCGCTCCAATTTGATTAACTGGGGAATGCTTCCGTTTATTACAGAAGAAAATCATAAAAGATTGTCATTTGGGAACGGCGACTATATCTTCGTGCCGGATGTAAGAAAAGCAGTAGAAGAAAAAGCTGCAGAGATTAAGGCTTATGTAGTAGGAGATTCTCTGAAAGAGATTATATTGACACTTGGAGATATGACAGATAATGAAAGAGAGATTATCCTGAAAGGATGTCTGATTAACTACTATAGAGGATAAAGGAAAATTTACAAACAAATTACACAAAAAAGTACCTGTTATGGGTGCTTTTTTTCACGTATAATATAGATTATAATGTGTCATTATAAAAGAAAAAAAGGAGAGGAGAACTTATATGAGACTAAAAAAATGGATATCGCTTGCATTATGTGTGGCGATGACCGCAGTATGGTTGCCGGATGCAGGCGTTTCTGAAGTTCAGGCGCAGGAAGCTCGTACAGACCGGGAAGTTCTGAACTTTAATACAGACTGGCTGTACAGCAAAGGCAACTATAGAAATGGCGAGAGCGTGAATCTTAATGATTCCGGATTCGAGAAAGTATCTGTTCCACATGCCAATACGTTTATTGACAGGCATGTAGCGGACGACTTCGAAAAGGATATTTCCGATTATCGGTTCGTATCCTGGTACCGCAGACATTTCAAGCTTCCGGAATCCTATGCCGGAAGAAATATCATGGTAGAATTTGAAGGGGTCGCGACCGTTGCAGAGGTATACCTGAATGGAGAACTGGTAGGAGAGCACAAAGGTGCATATACCGGATTTACCGTGGATATTTCTGATGTAGTTTATACGGACGGCCGTGATAATGTGCTGGCGGTCCGCGTGGATTCCCAGAGACAACCGCAGATTCCGCCGGAAGGAGGCAGCGTGGACTACTGTCTGTTCGGAGGTATCGTCCGTGATGTCAGCATGACAATTACAGATCCGGTCTATGTGGAGCGTACGTTTGTAACAACACCGGGGCTGGAAAGCGGAAATGGTGTTGTAAAGACACAGGTGGATATTAAGAATACATTGACAGAGGATAAAACCTATACCGTTGAGACGACTGTTAAGGATAAAGATGGGAATACGGTTAAGACCGCTTCTGTAGAGAAGCAGCTTGCCGCCGGAAAAGAGACAACGGTAGAGGTAGAGACGGAAAAGATTACGAATCCGCATCTTTGGGATATTGATGATCCGTATCTTTATACCTTAGTTACAACAGTGAAAGATGGAGATACCGTAATCGATACATATGATACCACCTTCGGTATGCGTTATTTTGAATTCAAGAGCAATTCTGACACAGACAGAAGCTTCTATCTGAATGGTAAAAAGGTTGTAGTAGTAGGAGTTAACCGTCATGAGCAGTGGCCGTGGGTTGGACGTGCTGTGCCGGATAAGCTGCAGGAGCAGGATGCAGACCTGATTAAAGAAACCGGGTTCAATGCAGTAAGATGTTCCCACTATCCGCAGGATCCGTCCTTTATGAAGCGGTGTGACGAGATTGGGCTTCTTGTATTTACAGAACCACCGGGATGGCAGCATATCGGAAATGCAGAATGGCAGGAAAACTTCAAAACGAATCTGAAAGAACTGATTCTGAGAGACAGAAACCACCCATCCGTTATCAGCTGGGGTGTAACGCCGAATGAGTCAGAAGCATATACCGCTGACATTCAGGCATTTAATCAGGAATGTAACAGAATTGCCAAAGAACTGGATCCGACCAGACCGACACATGGTGTGCGCTGGGAATTTTTCTTTGACAATCATACGGAAAACGGAAAGCTTCAGCATATTGCGACAGACCTTTTGACTGCGAACTACCGTTATCCAGGATTTAAGAATAATAAGGATGAAGATCTGCTGTCAAGATTTGAGAACGCATATCTTGTAACAGAGCATTCCAATGAATGCTGGTTCAATGGCGGTGGAGTTCCGGGAACAACAGACGAGCTGGCGCTTCAGTTTGTAGATTCTTTCATGAAGTATGTAGATTACTTCTATGAGAAGGATACGATAGCCGGCGGATTTGGATGGTCCATGTTTGATTATAATAATGAAGTAAACTATACAAATACAAACCATGTATTCTACAGTGGCGTGTATGATATTTTCCGTCATGAGAAACCGCTTGCATGGGCATACCGCACTCAGCAGGATGTGGAAGATGCCGGTGAGATGGTTTATATTGCAAACAGTGAGACAGGAAATCAGTCAACTACGACAAATACCGTTTATGTGTTCAGTAACTGTGAAGAGGTAGAGCTTTTTGCAGGCGGTGTATCACAGGGCAAGATTAAGCCGAACAAATATATGAGCCTGCCGCATCCGATTTTTGAATTTACAAATGTAAATTATGCAGGCAAGGAACTGAAGGCAGTTGCATACATTGGCGGCAAAGCTGTAAAAGAGGACGTTCAGGCGGTTACAGGCGAGGCTGTGAAACTCGTTGTAGAGCCGGATTACGATACTTTGACAGCAGATGGAACAGATATGACAAGCGTATCTGTGACAGCAGTGGATGCAAATGGCAATAAAGTACCATTTGCAAAGAATAAAATTAATGTTACGCAGAAGTCCGGTACGGAGACAACATTAATTTCCGAAAAGGATGTGGCGCTCGAGGGCGGTCAGTCAGCATTCCTTGTACAGTCTTTGCGTGACAAAACAGGGGAAGCAGAATTCGAGGTTACTTCCGACGGGCTGACTTCCGGAACATGCAAGATTGCAATTGGTGAATACAAAGCAGAGAATCTGGTGCCGGTATCTGAAGGAACCGGAACAGAAGAACCAGAGCTTCCGAGCCGCTTATCAATCAATGATTCTGAAGTTGGTGACGGACTGAACCGGTTTGATTATCAGGGAGCCGGCTGGGAGAGCGGAGGCGAAACAGCAGCATATGGCGGAGATAACCACTGGTCCAGTACAAAGGATGATTTCTGTGAGATTCGCTTTGAAGGCGCCGCAGGTATCCAGTATTATGGCGCTAAGGCTCCTGCACATGGAATCATCGCATTTTCTGTTGACGGCGGAGAGGAGATACTGGTAGATTGTTATTCCGCTTCCAGACAAGATTCCGTAATTCTGTTTGATTCCGGTATTCTTGGCGAAGGAGAACATGTATTAAAAGCACGTGTAACCGGGGATAAGAATCCTGCCGGAGGGGGTACATTTGTGAATGCCGACCGGGCTGTAATTTACCCTATACAGGAAGCTTTGGTTACTTATTTCATGGAAAATGCTGCAAATGATGGACAACGCGTGGCAATTGATGGTTCCTCGAAAAATGCGGGAGCGCCTGTAATTACCTGGCCGGGTGAAACAGATGTGCAGTATAGATGGGCGCTTAAACCTGTAGAAAGAGGATATCAGCTTGTGAATGCAAACAGCAATCTGGTAATGTGTGCCACAGATGGAAAAATTACACAGGAAGCACCATCCGGTAGTGAGAACCAGTTATGGATACTGGAGTCGGTAGATGGTTCGGAAGAACAGTACAGACTTCAGAACGTGGCGTCAAAATCTTATCTGACAGTAACAGATAACCGTGCATATGGTATGGGATATGAAATGTCCGTTGCAGAGAGGGCAGAAGATAATAAGCAGATCTGGAAACTGCAGGAAACCGATACACTTATTCTTCAGGCTGAGATTGAAGATGGTACGATTGAGCCGCAGGCAGCAATTGTGACAAAGGGAGAATCCAAAGACTTCACCGCGACAGTGGCCGAAGGATATGAGCTGAACGCAGTTATCATCAATGGAAAAGTTCTTGAGAAAGAAGCTTATGAAGTATCTGCGGAAGGTGTTGTAACATTTACATTAAATAATATTACAAAAAATCAGTACATTACTGTTGACACGAAAAAAGAGGGAACGGTAGAAACAGATAAGAAAGCCCTTCAGAAGGCAGTGGAGAATGCAGTACCTGCAGAAGATGAAGCGAGGTATACAGAAGAGACATGGGCAGAGTATGCAAAAGCATTAGATGACGCAAAGAAAGTCCTTGCAGATGAGAAAGTAGAACAGGCGGTGGTCGATGCGGCGGCAAAGGCGCTTACAGATGCACAGAAAGCGCTGGAAGAGATTGTGGTTTATCCTCCGCAGAAAGACGCAGTTACTTATTTCATGGAAAATGCTGCATATGCAGGACAGCGTGCAGCGATTGACGGCGCTGGCCCGAAAGACCCGGGAACACCTGTGATTACCTGGCCGGATGAAACAGATATGCAGTATAGATGGGCGCTGAAAGCTGTAGACGGTGGATATCAGCTAATTAATGCAAACAGTAATCTGGTAATGACAGCTGCAGAAGGAAAGATTACACAAGAAGCAGCAGACGGTAGTGAGAATCAGTTATGGGTACTGGAGTTTGCAAATGGAACAGACAATCAGTACAGACTTCAGAATGTGGCATCAAAAACCTATCTGACGGTAACAAATAACCGTGCATACGGTTCGGGATATGAGATGTCCGTTGCAGAGAGGGCAGCAGACAATAAGCAGATCTGGAAGCTGGAAGAAACGGATACACTTATTCTCCAGGCTGCAATCGATCATGGTACGATTGAGCCGCAGGCAGCAACTGTGACAAAGGGAGAATCCAAAGACTATACCGTTACAGCGGCGGCAGGGTATGAGGTGGCTTCAATTACTGTCAATGGAAAAGCTCTTGAGAAAGAAGCTTATCAGCTATCCGCTGGTGGTGTGGTAACATTTACATTAACCAATATTACAGAAAATCAGTACATAACTGTTGCTACGGAAGAAGCAGAGATTGTTGTTGCAGATAAGACAAAGCTCGCAGCGGCAATTGATGCGGCAGACAAAGCAAATTATGTTGAAGCTGAGTACACCGAAGACAGTTGGAAAGAATATGCAGATGCACTTTCAAATGCAAAGGCAGTAAATGCCAGGGAAGACGCAACACAGCTCGAAGTGGATAAGGCAGAAGAGGCGCTTGACAAAGCGGTAAAGGCTTTGAAAAAGGCTGTAAAAGTTGACAAATCCAAGCTGGATGCAGCAGTGAAAGCTGAAAAACCTGCAGAAGATGTGGATAAGTATACAAAAGAGACATGGGACGCATACCAGAAAGCTCTTGAAGCGGCTAAGAAGGTTCTTGCAGATGAGAAGGCGGACCAGGCGGCAGTGGATGCAGCAGTGAAAGAACTTGCAGATGCAAGAGAAGCATTGCAAGAGAAGCCGACCGGACTTCCATTTGACGATGTTGCAGAAGGTGAATGGTATTATGATGCAATTTCATACAACTATTATGCGGGAACGATGACCGGATTAACACCGACTCATTTTGGACCATCTGATACACTGGTAAGAGCGCAGTTTGCATCCGTACTTCATAAGATGAATGGTGAAGTGAAAATGGATTATACAGATACGTTCGCTGATGTTACAGAGCCTGACTGGTTCAAGGATGCAGTTCTGTGGGCGGCAGCAAATGAGATTGTAACCGGATATACAGGAACTGATTTGTTTGGAGCAAATG
>CALFCS010000040.1 GCA_937950565.1 uncultured Lachnospiraceae bacterium | reverse complement strand
CCGTTATCACTAAACGTCTGGACTTCCACCTGGAACAAGTGCAGGACTTCACTCCTACTCCGATGACAGTGGCTACCGAAGCCTGGTATAGCGGATTCCATCCATACTCCCCATCTCTTCCACTGAGTCGGCATCCGGAATAAGAAAGCCAAGTTTTTTTGCCACGTCCTTCGTGACAATGCTGACCGCCTTCCCCGTCACGGTATCCCGTAGGCGGTTTCCCGTGTCAATCAATGCCTCCGTGCGGCACTCTTTTTCGCCTTTTACAAGTAATACCGTACAGTGTCCCGTATGTCTGGCCGCCAGATAAGTAAAAAAATTCCAGATACCCAGGCTTACATAATAACCTGCCAGCGCCAGTGCAAAAAAGAGGCTTCCCACTCTGATGTATTGATGGAAATACTGCATCATTCCACCCATAAGAAATGCGCATATGTAAAGCAGTATATAAGCTCTTGCAAATACTTTATCCCACCCAAGCTTAAGTCCTGTTTTTATCATCACAACATTAATAACCCCATGGAACAGCAGGAACTTAACAGGCGTATTTAATCCCGGAACGATTACGACAATACAGGTCAGGACTGCTCCCAGCATTGCGCCAATGCAGATACTCCCATGCCTTGCAGGACATTTCAGAATCTTACATACAATTTCAAGCAAAATACAGTCCATCATAAAGTTCACAAGAAAAAACACGTCTATGTATAATTCATAGTGCATGTTCCACCTTCTTTCTCTTTTGATACTAAATCGATTTGGTACATGAGCAAGATTTATTATACGGGGAAGCTGTTAAAGAATTTGTCATAAGGTGATAGCGGAAACAAGATTTGTTTCGACAAAAAAACTCAGAATAGATTTTTTCTATTCTGAGCATTTTTTAATATATCATTATATCAGTATTTATCCTTTTTTGAAGAAATCCGGTATTTTTATGGATTGTTCTTTTACTCTGCTTACCGGAACCTTCGGTGTCTCTAAAGTCGGTGACGTTCCTCCGACTGCCTGTCTTCTTGTTGTGCCTGTTGTCTGGCTGCTTGTTTTTGGCGCTGCCATTCCAAGATCAAGCTTCGGTGTCTGTGACTGCTTCTGTCCGGCTGTTCTCTCATAAGTCGTCTCCTGTGCAGCCGCATTTCTCTGTCCTTCCAGTCTTGATTTCAGCTTTGACGCTGTTCCTCCGACATTATGGAGTCCTGTTGCGATTACAGTGATCGTAGCTTCATCAGCTCTGGAATCATCATACATCGCACCGAAGATAATATTTGCCTGGTCGCCTGCAAGCTCCTGAACATACTCTGCAGCATCGGACGCATCCATAAGAGTAATATCGCCTGATACGTTAATGATCACATGGGAAGCCCCTGCAATTGTTGTCTCAAGCAACGGACTTGCAACGGCCTGCTTCACAGCTTCCAGCGCTTTGTCATCACCACGTCCCTGTCCGATACCGATATGTGCGATACCCTTGTCCGTCATAACCGTCTGCACATCTGCAAAGTCAAGGTTAATCAGAGAAGGTACATTGATCAAATCTGTGATACCCTGGATACCCTGTTGTAATACCTCATCCGCTTTCTTAAGCGCTTCCGGCATTGTCGTACGTCTGTCTACAACTTCCAAAAGCTTGTCATTCGGAATTACAATTAATGTATCAACACTTTCTTTTAACTTATCAATTCCCGCAAGCGCATTCGTCATACGGGTCTTAGATTCAAAACGGAAAGGCTTTGTAACTACGCCTACCGTAAGAGCGCCAAGCTCCTTCGCAATACGTGCGACAACAGGTGTTGCTCCTGTACCGGTTCCGCCTCCCATACCACAGGTAACGAATACCATGTCCGCACCTTTGAGCGCCGCAGATATCTCTTCTGAACTTTCCTCAGCTGCCTTCTCTCCTACTTCCGGTCTTGCTCCCGCACCCAGACCTTTTGTAATCTTTTCACCAATCTGCATAAGTGTCGGAGCCTTACTTAACTGAAGAGCCTGCTTATCTGTATTAATCGCTATAAATTCCACACCGGCAATCTGTTCATCAATCATTCGGTTCACGGCGTTATTACCGCCGCCGCCTACTCCTACAACAATTATCTTTGCCGCCGCTTCTGATTCATTGGTTTTAATTTCTAGCAAGGGTTTTTCCTCCTTTGTCATCCTTATTATATATCATACATCCCATGTATTGGCCAGTGTATAAAATTACACTCTGCCATATATACTATATAATATAGACTTTTGTTCAAAATATCAATAGAATTCCGTGATTTTTCTTAATTTTCTTGCGAAAATTCTTCAACATCAAAGGTAATTGTATCTTTTTCCTCTGAATAATTCTCCAAATGCAGTGTTCCGGACTTCCCTTCCAGCTTTTCCAGAATAGGCGGAATCTGTGAAATCTTTTCAGAAGTCACATTTTTCCCAAGGCTTATGCATACATTTCCGACATATACATAGATTCTGTCCTTCTTGCATACAATCTTATCTGTCGTCATCTCATACTTCTTTAACTCCTGAGATGCCTCCAGTATTTCACCAAATATTTTGGTATTCTTACTTTTTATCGAATGATACAATTCAATATTGCTTACATCAATGCCTTCCACACATGGAATCCCCTCCATGCGCTCCGAATCAATTTTTACAATCAGACCCTCTTTGTCAAAATATGCATATTTCTGCTCCTTTGTGTACATAAATCCTACAATTGGTTTTTCCTTCACCTTCACCCGGAGAATCCACGGCTTTACAATGTCCACTTCCATTTTGTCAAAGCATGGCAGCACCTTTCCATGACCCAATGCGTATTTCCCATATATATACAGTGTGTTTACAGAATACCTGTCATTTTTCACTGTATCTGTAATCATTTTATCACTGCAGTAATCATTTCCTTCTATTTCTATTCTCTGAAGGAAAAATAAAACAAAGAGTGACATCAAAATGATCATAATTCCAAGTAAAAGAACAATCAATGCATACAATCTATGCGTTTTCTTTTTTCGCCTTCTCGGGCGTTCTTCATCCAGATATTTTTCCTGTGTCATTGATACTTCCCCTTTTTTCATTTACGCGACGAACGAAAGCTCCAAAGGATTGCGTTCGCCGCTATGCGTACATCATACCACTCTTGATACGCTCAAGACAAGCCCCATTTCTATGAGAAGGAATACAACTGATGTGCCTCCGTAGCTAATGAAGGGTAATGTGATTCCTGTGTTTGGTATTGTATTTGTTACTACTGCTATATTCAGGATAACCTGTATCATCATGTGTGCCATTGCCCCGGCTGCAATGAATGCTCCAAACAAATCCTTTGCATGTGTTGCTATTACGAAGAACCGCCAGATCAGGATTAAAAACAGCAGCAGGATAAATCCTGCGCCGAACAGCCCCAGCTCCTCGCAGACAATAGAGAATATCATATCATTTTGTGCCTCCGGCACAAATCCCAGCTTCTGTACGCTCTGTCCAAGCCCCCTTCCAAATAGTCCCCCGGAACCTATCGCATACAGTCCCTGTATGGTCTGATAGCCTTTTTCAAATGCTTCCGGATTCCTCCAGATTTCCAAGCGTTCCAGGCGGTAGCTTTCCAGCGCAAGAAAGACCGTCATAAATGCTGCTCCAAGCAGGCCCATAAGAATGAACTGCCCGTATTTCGGACTCGCGATAAAGACAAGTACCACCCCGATACCAAGTATGATAATTGCCGTACTTAAGTTGCTTGCCCCGACAAGCCCCACAATTGGGAGAATCGACAGCATGACGATTACAAGTGTTTTAATCTTTCCCATATTTTTACTGTTTTTTGTTATCACCACTGCAAGAAACAGTACAACCGCCACTTTTGCAAACTCCGACGGCTGGAAAGAAAAAGGGCCCAAAGATAACCATCTTTTGGACCCGTTATATTCCTCTCCCACAAACATAACCGCAAGAGACAGTAAAAGGGAAATTACATATCCCAGCACAGCCACATGCTCCCACATATGATAATCCATCCCGGCCACAAAGAACATACATGCAATCCCAAGACTGGTAGCAAATGCCTGTTTCTTCAGATAATAAAATGCATCATGGAACTTAACCTCTCCGTTATAAGCACTGGTGCTGTACAAGATCACCAGTCCCATAATGATAATCAGACATAACGCAGCGAGAAGCGTATAATCATATCTTCCTTTTTCCCGTCGAATCAAAACCTTCCGCTCTCCTTATAAGGAATTTACAATCTCTTTGAACTTATCTCCACGTACTTCATAATTCGGGAACATACCCCAGCTCGCACATGCCGGTGACAGAAGCACTGCGTCGCCGCTCTGTGCATACTCTGCCGCCATATAGACCGCCTCATCAAATGTATCTGCAAATACGTAATCGTGGAAATCACATTTTTCCGCATCAGCAGCAATCTTTTCTCTGGTAGCTCCTATCAAAATCAGTTTTTTTACTTTGCCTTCAAAACTGTTAATCCATTCTGTATACTCGGAATCTTTATCGTAGCCGCCGCCAATCAGCACGGTCGGGCGGTTCATTGCCTGAATTCCTTTAATCGCGGCATCCGGATTCGTTCCTTTGGAATCATTATAATATGCCACGCCATTTTTCTCTGTCACATATTCAATCCGGTGCTCCACGCCGCCAAAGTTCATAACCGTACTACGGATGATGTCCATCGGCACGCCATATACAGCAGCCATACAGACAGCAGCCATTACATTTTCATAATTATGCATTCCCAGAATCCGAAGCTCGGAAGTGCTGCAGACAACCACCTCTTCCGGATTCTTATAAACGATATTGCCACCGTCAAGATAGATTCCTTTTTCCAGTTTATGCCGGCTGCTGAAATATAGAACCTGACACTTAAGGTTTTCCCCAAATTCCCGTGTAATTTCATCTTCATAATTCAAAATACAGAAATCCGCTTCTGTCTGATTCTCTGCAATCTTTTCCTTTGCCGCAATATATGCCTCCATCGTATGATGGCGGTTCAGATGATCCGGTGTAAAATTAAGGATTGCACTTACATTCGGCCGGAACGTAACAATACTCTCCAGCTGGAAACTGCTCATTTCCGCAACGGCAATGGATTTTTCTGTCATCTGACCTGCCGCAATCGTATAAGGATTTCCTATATTTCCGACGACAAACACATCATCCGGGCGGTAATTTTTCATAATCTCGCCAAGAAGAGTGGTAGTCGTCGTCTTACCATTGGTTCCGGTAATGGCAAGTACGTCCCCCTTCCCGTATTGATAAGCAAGCTCCACCTCTCCGATTACCGGAATCTTCCTCTCACGCATCGCCTGAATCACAGGAAGGTCTGTCGGCACACCCGGACTTAGCACAACGAGCGAAAGCTCTGGAAGAATCTCCTCCGGAAATGCTCCAAGAATGAGTTCTGCTTCCACTCCGTCTCCAAGATCTTTTTGTAATTTTTCCCTGTCAAGCTTTTCATTTCCGTCATACAGAATCACCTCTGCGCCGCGACCGCACAGAAGCTTCACTGCTCCCACTCCACTGATGCCGGAGCCAAACACAAGCGCCTTCTTTCCTGCTACGTCCATAATTTCCTCCTATTCGATATGAAATCTCCGATATGCGTACTCTCTCACGCTATCTACATTGCCATTAAAGCAATCAGACAAAGGATTGCCGTTATAATAGAAAATACAGCAACCACCCTTGTTTCCGACCAGCCGCACAGCTCAAAATGATGGTGAATCGGCGCCATCTTAAAGATTCTCTTTCCACCTGTTTTCTTAAAATAAGTAACCTGTATCATAACAGACGCTACCTCTACGAGATAAATCAACCCTACAATTAAAATAAACAACGGCATCTGAAGCATATAGGCTGTGGACGCCACAAACCCTCCAAGCGCAAGGGAACCGGTATCTCCCATAAACACGCTTGCCGGATATACGTTGAATAACAAAAAGCCCAGAAGCGCTCCTACAACCGCGCATGTAATCGGCTCAATCCCGCTCTTCGTTCCAATTGCAACTACTGTAAAGAAGGTTGCAACCAATACTGTAACACTAGATGCAAGTCCGTCAAGGCCATCTGTGAAATTTGTACCATTTACTGTTCCAATTACAGCAAAAAACATCAGCGGAACCGCAAGCCAGCCGATATCCAGATATTTACCGCCGGAAAACGGAATCAGCATCGCCAGTGATACATCTGTAAATTTCACAATATAAAAAGCAAAAATAGCTGTTATCACAATCTGAAGCGCCATCTTCTGCTTTGGAAACAGACCGTCAGAGCGGCGCATCACTACTTTCAGATAATCATCCAGGAAACCGATCAGTCCAAATCCCAAAGTCACGAACAGAATCGGTATCATCTTCGGATAATCCTTCACATAAAACACAGATGTTAAAACCACACTCAACAGGATGATCACTCCGCCCATTGTTGGAGTTCCCGCCTTTTTCAAATGGGATTTGACCCCTTCCTTTCTCTCTGTCTGACCCATTTTCAGCTTTCTCAGCACCGGAATGATAATCGGTCCCATAATCACACTGAAAGCAAAGGAAATAATTACCGGCATAAATACTGTATAATCCATAATCCACCTCTTAATTTCTTTTGTTGTCTCCTCTAACCCAACATAGTATACTTCATTTTTCAGTCTTTTTCAATGCCAAGATACGGGAATATATTCTTAAAAATATTTCCGATTACCGGAGCCGCGATTGTTCCTCCATAATAAATCCCCTGCGGATTGTAGATTACACACATTCCCAGCACCTGCGGATTCTCTGCCGGCGCAAATCCGATAAAGGAAGAAATATATTTGTTGGCGCTCCTTGGGAGCGTCTGGGAAGTCGCAGTCTTCCCACCAATCTGATATCCTTCTACATATGCCTTATTGCCGGAGCCCTCCGAAACAACACTTTCCAGAAGCATCTGCATGGTTTCAGATGTCTGTTTTGAAACAATGCGCTCTCCGTCATCATATTTAAATTTTTCTATCTCCTCTCCCTTATCATCCAGCACACGTACGCCAAAATGCGGCGTCACCCGTTTCCCGCCATTTACAAGTGAACTGACCGTCGCAGCCATCTGCACCGGAGTCACTTGAAAAGACTGGCCAAAACTCATAGTTGCAAGCTCGACCTGACCGATATTGGCTTCCTTATGCATAATCGTCCCCGCCTCGCCGGGAAGGTCGACTCCGGTCATGCCCATAAGTCCAAATTGTCTGAAATACTTGCAGAAATTCTTCACTCCAAGTCTTAATCCAATCTCAATAAACACCGGGTTACAGGAATTCTGTATCCCCTGCGTAAATGTCTCCGCTCCGTGCCCTCCAACCTTATGACAGCGGATTTTCCGGTCTTCCACGACCCGGTAGCCCGGGCAGCTGAAATTATCCTCCAAAGACACTACTCCTTCCTCCAGACACGCAGATGCCGTAATAATTTTAAATGTCGAGCCCGGCTCATAGGTATCATTGATACACCCGTTTCTCCACATTTGATTCAGAGCATCCTGCTTTGCTTCGTCAGAAAGCGAAGAAGTATCCACATCTGTATTCAGAGTAAATGGCTCGTTCAGATTAAATTCAGGAACATTTACCATGGCAAGAATTTCACCGTTCTGTGGATTCATCAGGAGAATCGCTACCTTGTCCGCCTGTTTTTCCGCCATCACTTTTTCTGCCATCTGCTGGGCATACATTTGAATATTATAATCAAGACTAATCTGAAGCGTATTTCCCGCCACAGGCTCAACCCGTTCCTCAGCCACCGCATCCAGTTCAATCCCTCTTGCGTCTGTCATCGTAAGAATCGTGCCATTCATTCCTTTCAGATATTCTTCGTATTTTACTTCCAGTCCGATAATTCCCTGATTATCCCCGCCTGTAAATCCAAGCACCTTAGACGCCAGCTCATTATATGGATAAAAACGTTTAAAATCTTCATCCACCTTTACCCCGGCCAGGTCCAGATTACGGATTCGGTCTCCTGTCTCCTTCTCAACATTTGTTTTAATCCTTTCCATAGAAGACACCTTTTCCACCCGTTCCCGTACAACAGCCTCTTCCATTTCCAGTTCTCTGGAAAGCTCCTGTATGACACGCTCCGGTTCTTTTATCTGACTGTGAATGACTGAAATCGTACACACGGTCTTATTTGTGGCCAGCACAATTCCATTTGCATCAACAATCTCGCCGCGGGCCGCCTTGATTTCTCTTTCTCTTTCATGAAGAGCCTCTGCTTTCTCCTGATAATATTCAGCCTCAAAGACCATCAGATAGACAAGCCTTCCAAAAAGTCCCAGAATCACAACAAGGGCAATGACGAAGACCACAAGCGTCTTTTTCTTGTTATACGTCTTATTTTTCATAATAAAAACCTCGAAAAAGCTGTTTTTATAACTTATTAAAGCTCCTCCGAGGTTATTCTTTTATTCTATTTCTTTTGTGCAATATGTTTATTCTGTCTTCGTTGATTTCTGCACACCCAGGTATGGGAATATTTCTGCCATAATATCTGAGGCAAGCTTTGTCGCATATCCGCTGTTTGCCTGTCCATATGAATTCGGTTCATCTACTACAACATACACAACAACCTGTGGATTCTCCTGTGGTGCATACCCAATAAAGGACACCAGATAGTTTTTCTTATTACGGGGCTGTTTTTCTGCTGTACCCGTTTTCCCTCCCACATCATATCCTTCTACTGCCGCTGAGGTTCCGGTTCCCTCTTCCACAACTCCAAGCATATACTCTTTTAAAATCTCACTTGTTTCTTTGGAAACGGTACGTCTTACCAGCACAGGGTCTTTATTTTCTGTTACATTTCCATTTTCATCCTGAATCTGTTTCACCACATGAGGTTCATAGTAGTCGCCACCGTTAATCAAAGAACAGAAACCTGCTGCAAGCTGTGTCATCGTCACATTGAAATTCTGACCGAAAGCATTTGTAGCCAGGCTGGCCGCATCCATCTTTTCAGCCGTATATAAAAGCCCGGTTGCTTCTCCCGGAAGGTCAATTCCGGTATATTCTCCGAAGCCAAACAAATGCTGGTACTTCGTAAAATCTTCTTTCCCAAGTATCTCACCCATTTTCATGAATGCTACGTTACAGGAATTCTCAAGAGAACGTTTCAAAGACTGTGGACCATGTCCGGATGTATGGCTGCAGTGAATATCATGGTCTCCCACATGAAGCACACCGCCACATACAAAATTCTCACTGCCATTCAGTTTTCCAAGTTCAAGACCTGCTGCAACCGTAAATGGCTTAAAGGTAGAACCTGGCTCGTATACACTGCTTACACAGAAATTATTCCACAGGCTGTTCAAGGCATCTAATTTTTCCTCTTCTGCCATCCCGGCAATCTCTTCTTCTGAATAATAGAGTGTCAGGTCTCTCGGATTATTTAAATCATAATTTGGATAAGAGGCCTCTCCCAGTATTTCTCCATTCTGTGGGTTCATAACAATAACTGCTGTATTTTTACTTCCCACACCCGGTCTTGCCTCATTTTTATGTTCTTCATTAAATGCCAGTATGTGTTTTTCCAAAATACTCTGCACCTGTAAATCTATCGTAGATACAATTGTTTTTCCATTCTCCGGTTCCTTCACAGTTTTTTCCTGGACTGCATTTTTCTCCTGGTAGCCATATTCTCTTCCATCCGTTCCATTCAAAACAGCATTATATGCCGCTTCAATCCCGTTGCTGCCCACATTTCCATCAACTGTAAATCCAATCACATCGCTTGCCAGTGCATGATACGGATAAGAACGTACATAATCCTCTTCCAGCCAGATTCCCTTTACGTCTGCATATTTCTCCTTATCGCTTTGCAGCTCTTTAAACTCCTTCGCTTTTGCATATTCTACTCCTTTCTTAAGGACAGAATATCTGCTGCCCGGATTTTCCTTTATCAGTTTTCGGACAGTATCCTCTTCAACATCAAAGCAGTTCTTAAGTACTTCTATCGTAGGCTCCTCGTATTTTTCATCGCTGAGCATAACCTTGATATCCAGAATCACATTATAGACCCTTTTGCTGGTCGCAAGCTTCGTCCCGTTGCGGTCTACGATATCCCCTCTTTTAAAAGGAATGACCCTGCTTCCATATTGCTGCTGGTCCAGCACCACTTTGGAATACTTATCTCCGCTGGACGCATTAATATAAGTAATTCTCCCTACCAATACAACAAAAGCCAGTATGATCCCCGCAAAGAGCATTACCAGCTTTTTCTGCATTAATCTTGTAAATCTTTTTTTGAATCGTTGTCTCATTTTTCTCGTCATGCTATCACCTAATCTGTATTCTTATCTGACTGGGCAATTACCCCGTCTTCCGGAATATTTTCATACTGTTTCACATAATCGGAAGAACCATTTGTATATCCAACCACCTGATCTGCGGATGCATATACCATACCCAGAGATTCCTCTGCTTTTTTTCGAATCTCATCCAGATTAACGGAATCCATCACGGAATTATATCGTGTGTTGTTCTCTTCTTTCAGATTTGCAAGCTCCTCCTGCAGCGCTGCAATATCTTCTGCACGGCTTGTAATTCTGGACTGAAGCTTAATATAGTTCACACAGATTACCAATGCAAATATTGCCGCAGCAGATAAAAACAATACATAAGCCGAATTCACACGCTGCGCTTTCTTAAGTTTTCTCCTCGACTGATTTCGTGTCCTGCTTTTTTTCTGCGGTTCCTCTGTTCTTCTCTGCGGTTCATATGACGGCTTTGCTGCCACATTTCCGTACACATACATCTGTCCCGCTGTTCTGTTCTGTCTTTGTCTGCCTGTATTTACTGTCCGTCTTGATGTTGCCATCACAATCACCCTTTCTTTTATTCTATACTCCTCGTTAAATACGTTCAAATATGCGAAGCTTCGCACTTGCTGAACGACTGTTATTTTCCAACTCCTCATCACCCGGTAAAATCGGCTTTTTCGTCACAACTCTCCCCTTTGAGACGTTTCCGCACACACATACCGGAAAATCCGGCGGACATGTACATGGATTTTCATTCTTTCGAAATGCACTTTTTACAATTCTATCCTCGAGAGAATGAAAGGTTATAATACATAACCTCCCGCCTGGATTCAAAAGTTCAATCATATCATCCAGTGAATCCCGAAGCACATCAAGCTCTCTGTTTAACTCAATCCGAATCGCCTGAAATGTTCTCTTCGCCGGATGTCCCGACTTCTTCTGATATTTCATCGGAATTGCCCGTTTTATGATTTCTACTAATTGTCCCGTTGTTTCAATCGAAACCTTTTCACGCTCCATGACGATATGCTTCGCAATATTTTTTGCAAACTTATCTTCTCCATAGTCACGAATCACCCGAAAAAGTTCCCGTTCCTCATAGCCATTAACGATGTCCCTGGCTGTCATCTTCTGACGTGTATCCATCCGCATATCCAAGGGTGCATCTTCCCGATAGGAGAATCCTCGTTCTGCCGTGTCTAACTGATAAGATGACACGCCCAGATCAAGTATGATCCCATCAACTTTGTTAACGCCCAGTTTTTGGAGCTCTGACTTCATATTACAATAGTTGCTCCTGACTATCGTAACCTTCTCCCCGAAGTCTTTTAACCGCCTGCCCGCGGCTTCAATCGCCGCAGCGTCCTGATCAATTCCTACAATCTTTCCCTTATTTTCAAGGCGTCTGCATACTTCATAAGCATGTCCGCCTCCACCGAGCGTCCCATCTACATAGATGCCGTCCGGCTTGATATTCAGTCCTTCAACTGTCTCCTTAAGCAACACTGACTTGTGTTTGAATTCCATATCTTCTCCCCCTAGATACTGAATCCACTCGCTTCCATATCAGATGCAATATCCTCAATGTTAAGTTCCACTTCAGCATTCTTTTCATCCCATCTGGCCTTATCCCATATCTCGGCACGCTTCCCCATACCGATAAACACAACTTCCTTTTCAAGTTTTGCATATGTTCTAAGCACAGAAGGAATTAATGTTCTGCCCTGCTTGTCCAAATCTCCGTCTGTTGCACTCCCCTGAAAGAAATGAGCAAAAGCCCGGGCATTTTTATCTGTGGTGGTTGGTAAGGCGTTCAGTTTTTCTTCAAAGGCGCTCCACTCGTCTTCCGGATATACGTAAAGGCAATTTTCCATCCCTTTTGTTATGACGAAATTCTCCCCTAAATCGTCACGGAACTTTGCAGGGATAATAAGTCTGCCCTTTGCATCAATATTATGACTGTACTCTCCTTTCAACATAAAGCTCACCTCTTTCACAAAAGCAAAAAACGCTTTTCGTGAAGTAAGATCAAAGTATCTCCCACTTTCTTACCCTTCGAAACCACTTTTCACCACTTCCTACCACTTGAAACCATTGTAAAACACTTTTCATTTCATTTCAAGCACTTTTTTCATGTTTTTGCAAAAAAGAAAAACGGACAGGTTACCCTGTCCGCTGTATAAGCCTTATCTTTTCTTTTAATTCTGTGCTTCACTCTGTGTATCTGCATCCTGTGTTCCGGCATCGTCAGCATCTGCTCCGGACGCCGCATCTGTCAGATCCTGTGAGAAATCATCCAATGCACTATAATCTATCTCGACTGACGGAGTCTCTCTCCCGGAATCATACATATTATATGCGGAATATCCAAGCCATCCCACAAGCACAAGTCCTACTACACCAACTGCACACTTGCGCAGAACACTCGCCAGCTTTTCTTTTTTCATCGTTTTCTTACGATTTGCCTTTTCCTGTTTATATCTGTCCACCTTTTCCTGACTCATACATCAAAACTCCTTCTTCTTGTACTATGCTCCGGTTCTGTCTTCCAATATAATACATCCATCCGGCGCCATCAGATATACTATAACACAAATCCGCAATTTATACAACTACAATTATTCCGCCATCTGCCGCATACATACTGCTGATTCCTGCCGTATCCAGAACAATCACATCTTTAAATTCTGCAAGCTCCAACAGTCTCTTCTTTACATTTTCCGCACGTTCACGACAATTACAATGAGTGATTGCAAGTATCTTATCTTTTGAATTTTTCACATCCGTAATGATATGGTCTGTCATTTTCGCCAACGCCTTCTTCATACCACGTGCCTGCCCCAGCTGGCATATCGTGCCCTCCGGAGTGGAACCCATGACCGGCTTAATATTAAGAGCAGTCGCCACAACTGCCTTAATCCCCGTCAGTCTTCCATTCTTCCTGAGCGTTTCCAGTGTCTCCAGAACAAAATACGTATGCTGTTCTGAAATATATCTTTCTACTTCCTCGATAACTTCTTGAAAGGAAAATCCCTTTTCCTCACATTCCTGAATCTTGAGGGCAATCAAGGTCTCTCCCACCGAAGCGGAGCGTGAATTAAATACATAGATGTCCTTTTTCCCATATTCTTCATGGTACAGATTCATTCCAAGCACCGCACTATTATATGAGCCGCTCAGCTCTGCCGACAATGTTACGGCATATACATGTTCGGCCTCGCAACGATAACCTTCCATATACCTCTCCGGAGATGGGCAGGAAGATTTCGGACATTCCGGGGATTCTGCTACTCTTCTCAAAAATTCCGCCTGATCAAATGTTTCATCATCAACGATATGGTATCCATTTACATCAATTTCCAGGGACGCTGTCTCAAACATTCCCGACTTTTTCATTTCTTCCGTCAACTCTCCGCAACTGTCCACAATAATTTTATAGCTCATAATTTCCTCCTGATATATGCTTACACTTGTCATGTTTTTCATTTCTATTATATGTAGTTTTCAACTACCATCACATGTAGTTTTTAATACTACACATACATAGTATCATATCCAGTCTGGAAAATAAAGCCTTTTATTCATCTATTTTAATTGTTCTTGAAACTCCAAACGCAATCCCCATTTCTATCATAAGGAACAAAATAGATGTTCCTCCATAACTGACAAACGGCAGTGTAATACCAGTATTAGGAATCAGATTCGTAACAACGGCCACATTCAAAATAACCTGCAGCGCAATATGTGCAAAAATTCCCGTAGCAATCAGGGAACCATATATATCCGGTGCATTCTGTGCAATAAACAGCAATCTATATAACAGCATCCCAAACAGAACCAGCACAACAATCGCCCCAAACACGCCGAGTTCCTCACAGATTACCGAAAGAATCATATCATTTTGAACCTCCGGTATAATCATTTTCTGTGCACTGTTTCCAAGCCCTTTCCCAAAGAAACCGCCGGAACCGATTGCGTACAGTCCCTGAAGCGTCTGATAGCCTTCATCTGACGCATACTGTTCCGGATTCAGCCACACAATAATTCTTTGCAGACGGAAGTTATCACTGTTCGCCACCATCTTTCCAAGCATCTGCACGCCAATAAAAACCGCCCCCAGTCCTGCTGTAGCAATCGCAACAAAAGGCGCTGTCTTCGGATGCATAACAAAAATCATGATGCACGTAATGCCCAGGACAATAATTGCCGTACTCAGATTCTCTGTCAGCTTATATACACACAATGCATTGAATCCGCCCCATGCCAGAACCTTTCCAATTCCACGCCATGTTTTTATTTCCTTATTCAACTGGATAATAATCATCGGAATAAGTAAAATTACCGCAATCTTCGCAATCTCTGCCGGCTGAAACTGTTGTCCAAAAGGAAGGCGGAGCCACCTTCTTGCACCATTGGCTTCTTTTCCAAGAGGCGTCTGTACAAGCAGCATAAGAAAAATGGACAGATAATAGACCGGTTTTGCCAGCTTGATATACGCATGGTAATTAATGCGGGATACAAACCACATCATTCCCAGTCCGGCTATGCAGAAAATAATCTGTCTCTTAAAATAATACATACTGTCCTTGTGTTCAATCAATGCGCTGTAAGAGCTGGTGCTATACAACATCACCAGTCCAAAACAAATTAAAAACACCAGAACTGCCAGCAGGCTGTAATCAAAATAATGCACTCTTCTTGTTCTCTTTTTCCCCTTATTCATCTGTTGATTTTTCTGTCTTTTCGCCATATCTTTACACTCCAATCGTATTTATTATAACTGGGTGAGGGCACAAAAACAACACCTAAAACATAGTATGGTATTGTAAATATTTCATGAAAGGAGCATTCACGTGCAAAATTACAGATATAATTCATCCGATTATATGAGACGCAGAGCTTATCAGCAGACTGGTCCCGCTACGGCTATGCCGCGCACAGAAACCTCCTGCCCTGTATGCCGTACTGAGCGCTCTGCCTCTGACGAACTGCAGGGTATGCCTCTTGCTATGGCATATGTCCCATGGCAGAAATGGCAGAAGATATACGAAGCAGAGAAAGCTCTCTGCCGCGGAACAATATTTGAGGAGTTAGACAAACCATTCAAGGGAATAGGAGGATGTCAGAATGTCAGATAACAAACCCTGCCGGAAAGAACTACTTGACTGGATTAATATTGTAAGTTTTGCTGTTGATGACGTCAAGCTTTTCCTCGACACCCATCCACATAATACGGATGCCCTGGAATATTTTGATGAGTTCAAAGAACAACGTATGCAGGCATTAAAAGAATACGCCAAATATTATGGCCCTCTCACAATTGACACTACTTGTACCCCGGCCGAGCGCTGGGCATGGATAAACGAGCCATGGCCATGGCAGGAAGGAGGATGTTAAGATATGTGGTTATATGAAAAAAGACTTCAGTACCCGGTAAAGATCACAAAAAGAGACCCCAAAATCGCCCAGGTTATCATCAGCCAGTTCGGAGGACCAGACGGCGAATTATCCGCTTCTATGCGCTATCTTGCACAGCGTTATACAGTGCCTTATAAAGAGGTAACTGGAATTCTTACAGATATCGGTAGAGAAGCCCCTGAAATGTTCCTTTCAGGGGCTAACGCTTTTTTCGCTCTGTGTGCGGGAAATCTTCCAGTGGACGATTTCCCGTAGATGCTTTTGCAACCGTATAGCTCCATTTCAAAGGAAGTAAATTTAAATACACATCAATGTTGTCCTTATCATTAACAACCATCTTATCTAAAATGTGCTTGTAAAATTCATCTTCATATTCAACACCACCGACAATTTCCTTAATGGCTTCCGTGATTTCGCTGATAAGCTGTTGCTGCTGCTTTATCATCGTTTGCTGTTTATCAATGCTGTCGATAACCGATTGAAGCTCGGCAATTTCAGCATCGCATTTAGCCCGTGCCGACGAAAACTCGTCTTTTGTTATGTTGCCATCCATATAAATGTCAAGAAGCTTTGTACGCTTATCCTCGATAGTTGCAATCTGGGCTTTCAGCTTCTCGACATCTGTGCCTGTTGTATCCATAGCAATTATAGATTGAATAATCGAAATCAAATTGTTCGTGATTTTATCTCTGTTATATTTAAGGCTCTTGGTAACAAGATACATGATGTGGGTCGCATCTTCATTGCGGATAGTAAGCCCCGTACAGCCTACCTGATTACCCGCCTTATCAATATGAGGGCTTCCATGTTTGGCGGCTTCGTGGCAACGCCACGCCTTGTAACGGCTTCCGTCTTTACGGGTCTTGTACCTTGCCACATAACTTGAACCGCAGCATCCGCATTTGATTTTTCCAGAGAACGGATAACGGTTGCTGTGTTTTGCCTTGCCCTCCTGTGAAAGTGATTTTGCATCTAAAATGCGGTTTGCTTTATCGAAAAGCTCACGGGAGATAATCGGCTCGTGGTGGTCTTTGATAATGACAAATTCCTCCTGCCCTCGGTTGTATTTCTTTTCGTGGGAGAGGAAATCTGGCGTATAGGTTTTTTTCTGCACTAAATCGCCACAGTATTTCTCGTTGCGTATGACACGAAGAATGACCGTATTCTGCCATTCCTTAACACGCATAGGCAGGATGCCTTCTTCCCGAAGCTCACGGGCTATCACATGAGTACCTTTTCCCTCGTTGACAAACTTATGAAAAATAAGGCGGACAACCTTTGCCCCTTCCTCATTGATATACATTTTGCCGTCACGGACATCATAGCCGAGCATACTTCGTCCGAACACAACGCCTTGCTCCATCTGACGTTTCTGCCCCCATTTCACACGCTCGGAAGTCTTACGACTTTCTTCTTGTGCGATAGAGGACATAATGGCAAGCCGAAGTTCCGCATCGCCGTCTAAGGTGTTGATATTATCATTCATAAAGATAACGCCAACACCATGTTTTTTGAGGTCACGGGTATAATAAATACTATCAAGGGTATTTCTCGCAAAACGAGAAATCTCCTTTGTGACAATCAAATCGAAATCGCCGTTCTTAGCACACGCTATCATGCGGTTAAATTCTTTTCTCTTCTTTGTGTTCGTGCCAGAAATACCTTCATCGGCAAAAATTTCGTATAACTCCCAATCGGGATTACGCTCGATATATTGGCGAAAATAACGCTGCTGACTTTCAAAGGAATTGGCTTGGTCTTCGTTGTCCGTGGAAACACGGCAGTAGGCAGCAACACTCTTTTTCGTGTTAATATGTT
>CALFCS010000039.1 GCA_937950565.1 uncultured Lachnospiraceae bacterium | reverse complement strand
TATATACACTTGTTTAAACAAATAAAAGATATTAAATCAGGAGGCATATGATAATATGGTGCAGGCTTACCGTATTTCCGAGCATAAGGACGTGCGTCTTCCGATTATGATCTGCCAGGATGGATTTATTACAAGTCATGCGGTAGAGAATATAGAGCTTCTGGATGATGAAGACGTGAAGAATTTTGTCGGAGAATATAATCCGGAAAATTATCTCTTGAATCCGGAATGTCCGATGGCAGTAGGTCCTTACTCTATTACGGATTATTATATGGAAGCAAAACGAAATCAGGCAGAGGGTATGAAGAACGTAAGCCGTGTTGTACTGGATGTGGCAAAGGAATTTGAAGGAATTTCCGGCAGAAAGTATGGACTTTTCGAAGAGTATTGTATGGAAGATGCAGAGAGAGCCGTTGTTATGATTGGTTCTGCCGCGGGTACAACGAAGGATGCCATTGACAGATTGCGGGCACAGGGTGAGAAGGTCGGACTCATTAAGATTCGTCTGTTCCGTCCGTTCCCGGCAGAGGAAATTGCAGAAGCACTGAAAAATGTAAAGGCGGTTGCCATTATGGATCGTGCAGAAAGCTACACAAACCACGGCGGACCGTTAGGTGCAGATGTAATGGCGGCAATGTTCCGTGCACGTTCCCAGGCTTTGGCAGTAAATTATATTTATGGTCTTGGCGGACGTGATGTCCGTGTAGAAGACATGGAAAGTGTATTTGAAGATTTGAAGCAGATTGTGAAGGATAATGATGCAGGTGAGACTTATCGTTATCTTGGAATCAGAGAGTAAGGGGGAAGACGAAAGATGAGTTATAATTTTAAAGAGACAATGAATAAACCGGAACGTCTTGCTCCGGGACATAGAATGTGTGCAGGCTGTGGCGGAACGATTGCAGTAAGAAATGTTCTTCGCGGACTTCACGAAGGAGATAAGGCGGTTATTGGTAATGCGACCGGATGCCTGGAGGTATCTACGTTTACTTATCCATACACTGCATGGGAAGACAGCTATATCCATAATGCATTTGAAAATGCAGGTGCAACCTTAAGCGGTGTGGAAGGCGCTTATAAAGTTTTAAGGAAAAAAGGAAAATTAGACGAGACTTATAAGTTTATTACTTTCGGCGGTGACGGCGGTACTTACGATATTGGTTTCCAGTCTCTGTCAGGAGCAATGGAGCGTAATCAGGATCTTGTTTATGTATGTTACGATAATGGCGCATATATGAACACGGGTATTCAGCGTTCTTCTGCGACACCGATGTATGCAGACACAACGACAACACCGGTGGGGAGCCAGAGTAATGGAAAGCCACAGAACAGAAAAGACCTGGCATCCATTATTGCCGCTCATGACGTACCGTATGTGGCACAGACAACATTTGTGCAGAATTTTAAAGATTTACATATCAAATCAGAGAAGGCAATCTATACACCAGGCGCTGCGTTCTTGAATATTATGGCTCCGTGTCCGCGTGGATGGAGATATAACACACCAGATATTATGGAAATCTGTAAATTAGGCGTAGAGACATGCTACTGGCCGCTGTTCGAAGTAGTAGAGGGAAAATGGATTCTGAACTACGAGCCGAAGAAGAAGCTTCCGGTAGAGGATTTCCTGAGACCGCAGGGCCGTTTCAAACACCTGTTTAAGAAGGGAAATGAATATCTTCTTGAAGCATTCCAGAAGGAAGTGGACAGAAGATGGGAAGATTTACAATTTAGATGTTCAAGATAAGAAAAAGAACCAGAAACGGGGAACTGTCCCCGTTTTTGGCGCATTGGGAGGAATGAAATGAAGAGAGAAAAATTTGGCTCACGTCTGGGATTTATTCTTGTTTCTGCAGGCTGTGCCATTGGAATCGGAAATGTCTGGAAATTTCCGTATATGTGTGGGGAATTTGGCGGCGCTGCATTTATATTGATCTATCTGATGTTTCTTTTGATTATGGGAATTCCGGTTATGGTATGTGAATTCGCAGTTGGAAGAGGAAGTAAGAAGAGTGTTGCGGCAAGCTTTGAAGTGCTGGAGCCGAAAGGAACAAGGTGGCATATTAGTAAATGGATTGGGATTATCGGATGTTATCTCCTGATGATGTTCTATACGACAGTAGGCGGATGGATGCTGTATTACTGTTACCGTAGTGTCCGCGGGGAGTTCGTGGGAGCTTCCGCAGAAGCAGTTTCAGAAGGCTTTGCAAATATGCTTGGAAATGTGCCGGTGATGGTGTTCTGGACAATTCTGATTACCGTACTTGGATTTGCTGTCTGTTATTTTGGAATTCAGAATGGAATTGAAAAGGTGTCAAAGGTTATGATGTCCGCACTTCTGATTATCATGGTGGTGCTGGCGGTACATTCTGTATTTATGGACGGCGCGGGAGAAGGAGTGAAGTTTTATTTGATTCCTGATTTTGCTAAGATGAAAGAAATTGGAATTGGAAATGTAATTTTTGGGGCTATGAGCCAGGCGTTTTTTACTTTGTCAATCGGTATTGGCGCGATGCTGATTTTCGGAAGTTATATTGAGAAAGAGAGACGGCTTGCAGGAGAAGCTGTGAGCATTACGGCGCTGGATACATTTGTGGCGCTGATGGCAGGCTTTATTATTATTCCGGCATGCTTTTCTTTTGGAATCGAGCCGGGAGCGGGACCGAGTCTTATCTTTATTACGATACCGAATATTTTTGCACAGATGCCGGGCGGAAGTGTATGGAGTGCATTGTTCTTTCTGTTCCTGACCTTTGCGGCATTTTCCACACTTGTTGCAGTGTTTGAAAATATTATATCGTTTGATATGGATATGCTTGGGTGGACGAGAAAGAAAAGTGTTTATGTAAGCGCACTTTTGATTATTGTGCTCAGCATGCCGTGTGTTCTTGGTTTCAATTTGTGGTCCAGTTTTGCACCTCTTGGTGAGGGGACGAATATTATGGATCTGGAGGACTTTATTGTATCGAATAATCTGCTTCCGCTTGGAAGTCTTGGCTATGTATTGTTCTGCACAAAGAAGAACGGATGGGGCTGGGATAACTTTATTAATGAGGTGAATGAAGGAAAAGGAATTGCTTTTCCAAAGGGACTCAAAGCTTATATGTCTTATGGACTTCCACTTATCATTATCATTATTTATCTGAAAGGATATTATGATAAGTTTGTAGGAATGGGTACAACGATGCTGGCTGTGTGGATGGTAATCGCTGTGCTGCTGTTAGGATTCGTGCTGTATTGTGCAGGAACAAAGAGGAAGAGAGAAGAATAAGGTGAACGAGAGGTTTCAGGTGTCTAAAGAAGCAGAAAGATATATGGGAAAATAGCTGTAGCGTGGAGAAATATTGAGATATAAGGATTTATAGACAGTTACAGGCAAGGTCTGTAATAATTTGAATATGGAATTGTAGGTAGGCACATCTAATATAAAAATAGGTGTGCTTTTCTATTACTACGAAACAGCATATTGACAAAGCGACATGCGTGTCGTATAATAAAACCGACACATGTGTCGAAAAGGAGAGCGGCAATATGGGAATTAAAGGTGAAAGTACAAAAGCTCATATTAAGAAAAAAGCGTATGTTCTTTTTGCCCAAAAAGGATTTAAAGAAGTTACTATGAAAGATATTTGTGAAGCTACTGGATTAAGCAGAGGGGGATTATATGGGCATTATGAAAGTACTGACCAAATTTTTTCTGAAATTATTTCATCTTTTTTAACTGGGCAGAGGAGCGAATTGAAAGGAAAAATGGAGGGCAATGTCTCTGCGGTATGTATTTTAAATGAACTATTAGAGAAGTACCGTATGGAAATGCTGGACACTGAAAATTCATTAAGTATTGCTATTTATGAATACTTTAGCAGTAAGAATTTGAGCAATACTGAAAATGCTTTATCACAACAATATCTTGAATCTTTCAACTCATGGGAATCATTATTGAAATATGGTATTTCTCGTGGGGAGTTTAAAAACGTAGATATACACAGTATATTTGATTTAATTATTTTTTCTTATCAAGGAGTACGATTGTATAGTCGGCTTATGAAAATTGATGATGATATTCCCAGACGTATTATTGAACAAATCAAAAATATGATATTACCGGAAAATACGGAGGCATAAAGATGATTGATAAAATAAATTTAGTTAGTCCGGCAAAAGAATTAAAACAGCAGGCACTTGAGTATCGAAGAGAACATTTTGATTACGGAGAATTTATAATTAACGGTAGTGAACTCTTTGATAAAATTAAAGATTATGATGAATGGCTGAATAAGGTTGTTCTAAATTCTAATGCGGAAACTGTTTCTTCTGATTGGGTGTTGACGGATACATTTTTTGCAGTTAGAGAATTTGATAAAAAAATAATTGGTATTATAGATTTGAGGTATGAGCTTAATGAATTTCTAAAAGATTTAGGACATTGTGGCTATAGTGTTCGCCCTACTGAACGCAATAAAGGATATGCTACAGAAATGTTGGCTCAAATTTGCAAAAAGGCAAAAGTATATGGGTTACAGAAATTACAACTTTCGGTTGAAAAAGATAATATTCCATCAATAAAAACAATATTAAAAAATGGTGGTAAATATATTCGTAGCTTTTCATTTGATGATGAAGTTGCTGATATATATATTATAAATTTGTAGGAACGGCCATGGTAAGTTTGAATGGATTAGATTTTTTTAGTTAGACATGGAAGTGGGAAAGTATGGGCTCACATTTTATGCAAACCGAGTTCTAATGTTGATAGATGCATTTTGGGCAGAAAAGGTTTCGGCTGAAACTTTACGTTAAAAGAGGAGGAGCATATGAAATATAAATATGACAGTATTATTCTTGATGTAGACGGAACTCTTTGGGATTCCACAGGGATTGTTGCATCTGCCTGGACAAGAGCAATCCGGGACTATGCCGGGATAGAGCTTGATGTAACAGCAGATATGCTGAAGGGATTATTTGGAAAGCCGATGACGGACATTATAGATGCGCTTTTGCCGGAGGTTCCGCAGGAGAGGCGTTATGAGATTATGGAGCATTGTTGTGAATATGAACATACAGCGCTAGAGATGGATGTATGTAATATTTGTTATCCAGGTGTAAAAGCTACGATAAAACAGATGGCGGAAAAGATTCCTGTTTTTATTGTCAGCAATTGCCAATCGGGATATATAGAGCTTTTTTTGGAGAAAACAGGCCTGGGAACATATATTGCTGATTTTGAGTGTTTTGGAAATACCGGGAAATTAAAAGGTGACAATATCAAGCTTGTTATGGTAAGAAATTATTTGAAAAGGTCTTTGTATGTGGGAGATACACAGGGGGACAGAGAAGCTGCGGTATATGCAGGGGCGGCATTTGCATATGCATCCTATGGCTTTGGAACAGTGGAGAAAGCAGATGTTATAATAGATGAATTTGGGCATTTGCTGAGGGAAATATAAATTGGTTTATGATAGGAAATAAAATAAATACTGGCATTTTCTGATTTGATATGCTAAGATAAGAAAAAGCATTATATTTCGATTCCAAAGGCGAAGGCTTCGCATCTGATAGCAAATCTTGTACATCAGTAACCGTGCCATGACAGGCATAATCAGAAATCTCAATGCTTTATTTCACATTAAAACAGCAGAG
>CALFCS010000038.1 GCA_937950565.1 uncultured Lachnospiraceae bacterium | reverse complement strand
ACCGCCGACCTCCGCCTTACCAAGGCGACGCTCTACCGACTGAGCCAAGGCAGCACGCATATATTCATGCAACATTAACAATATACAATAAAAAACCTCTATTTGTCAATGCCATTTCAACGGTTTTTTGATTTTTCTTCTTCCAGAATTTTTTCCGTCTTTCCTTTAATCCGCTGAAGAGCATTATCAATGGTCTTCGGACTCTTATCAAGAAGCCTTGCAATGGTCTTGTAATCGGTTCCCAGAAGGTGCAGATACAGCACACGGTTCTCCAAGTCGCTGAGGCTTTCTTCCAGCCGTGTCTCAATTAATTCTACGTATTCCCTTCCCAGAAATAACGCTTCCGGATCACTCTCTGTGCCTGCTTCTACCGTTTCAATCAATGCCTCTTTTTCTTCATTCTTCTCATAAAGAGAGACATAAGAGTTAAGCGGACTATGCTTCTTCCTCTTGGAAGCTCTGGCGGCCGAATAAATCTGCCTTCTGATACAGAGGCTGGCAAAGCTGAAAAAGGATGCCTTCTGATCCGGCTCATAATCTTGCACTGCCTTAAACAGACCAATCATCCCTTCCTGAATCAGATCTTCGTTTTCTCCGCCGAGAAGGTACATCGCATTTGCTTCCTTGCGCACAAGATTTTTATATTTTTCCATAATATAGTCAATAATCTCTTTATCTCCGCCCCGCAGCTCCCGGATCAACTGTTCGTCCGTCATTCTGTCATACTTTGACATTTCCTTCCTCCATACAATATTCACTGCATTCTCTGTCTCACAATTTCATACGCAAGTACACCTGCTGCCACAGACGCATTCAGAGAATCAATGTCTCCCTTCATGGGAATACCGGCAATAAAATCACAGTTTTCTTTTACCAGACGGCTGACGCCCTCTCCTTCGTTGCCAATCACCAGACCGATTGGTCCAGTCAGGTTCTGACGGTACATCACCTCTCCGCCCATATCTGCACAGACGAACCAAAGTCCCTTTTTCTTCAGCTCTTCCATCGTCTTTGCCAGGTTGGTTACCTTTGCAACCGGTGTGTAATTCAGCGCACCTGCTGAAGTCTTTGCAACAATTGCCGTGAGCCCTGCCGCACGGCGCTTCGGAATAATCACTCCATGGGCGCCGGCCAGATTCGCCGTACGGATAATCGCTCCCAGATTATGCGGGTCCTCGATTCCGTCAAGCAGAATCAAAAATGGATCCTCCCCTCGTTCTTCTGCCAGTTTCAACATATCGTCTACCTCTGCATATTCATAGGCTGCCACATACGCGATGACTCCCTGATGCCTTCCGGTCTCAGACATTTGATTCAACCGCTCCTTCTCTACAAATTGCAGAATCGTATCGTGCTTTCTTGCCTCACGGACGATGCTGCGCACCGGCCCGTCCTGACAGCCGTCCAGAACATACAGCTTATCAACAGGCTTTCCGGAACGAAATGCTTCCATTACTGCATTCCGCCCTTCTATCATGTTTTCATTTCCTGCATTTTTCCTTTGTTCACTCATCAATGCTCTTTCTCCTGTTCTTCCAGACTATCCAGTCCGATTTTCACCAGCTCCAGTAATCTTTTCCACTCTTTTTCCAGATACAGATATCCAAGAAGCGCTTCAAATCCCGTCGCCCTGCGGTAATCTGTTACAGACTGGTTCTTTGCCGGACTTACACTTTTTGCATTGCGGCCTCTTTTATAGACCGCATGCTCTTCTTCTGTCAAATATCCCTGCATCGTACGCATCATCAAAGACTGTGTCTTTGCCTGCACATAAGAACTGGTCTCTGCGTGAATCTTCTGTACCTGCTTATTTCCTTTATTTATTATCAGCATCTTAATAATCAAATCATAAATGCAGTCTCCGATATACGCCAGTACAAGAGGGGAATAATCCTTCGTATCCATATCCTGCATTTGGAAAAGCTCCTGCATATAGGAATCAAACTGCCACTCTACGCCTTTTTCCATTTTACTCCTTCTCTCGTGTCTTCCAAAATAATTCCTTTGCCAAGCAATTCATCACGAATTGCATCTGCCCTTGCAAAATCTCTTGCCTTGCGGGCCGCCTGACGCTCTTCGATCAGTTTTTCGATATCCTCCGCCAGAATCTCCTCTTCTTTCTTTACAATAATCCCAAGAACATCTGTCAGTTTTTCCAAAAGATCAGATAACTTCTGCAAATATTCCTTTGAGCTTTCTGCATTTGTATTCGTATTGCAGTATTTTACAAGGTCAAAAATTGCAGCGATTGCATCTGCGGTATTGAAGTCATCATCCATCGCCGCCTCAAACTTCTCTGTAAACGCATCGGTCTGTGCATACGCTTCCTTCTCTGCTTCACTTATTTCTTCTACGGAAGCATTCTTCATAAGAAACTTCAGGTTCTCAGCCGCATTGATAATACGCTCCAGCCCGTTCTTTGATGCTTCCATTAGGTCCGCACTGAAATTCAGCGGACTTCTGTAATGTGCACTCAGCATGAAAAACCGGAGCACCTGGAGATCGTACTGCTCACTGATTTCACGCACGGTGCGGAAATTTCCAAGCGACTTGCTCATCTTACGGTTATCAATATTCAAAAACGCATTGTGCAGCCAATATTTTGCAAATTCTTTGCCATTTGCCGCTTCACTCTGCGCAATTTCATTTTCATGATGCGGGAATACAAGGTCCTCTCCACCAGCGTGGATGTCAATCTGCTCACCGAGATATTTCTTAGACATCACGGAACACTCAATATGCCATCCCGGTCTTCCTTCACACCACGGCGACTCCCATGCGGGTTCTCCTTCCTTCTTTGGTTTCCAGAGAACGAAATCAAGCGGATCTTCCTTCTCATCCTCCCCGGTTACAAGAAGGGAACGTTCACCAGAACGAAGGTCATCCAGATTCTTGTGGGAAAGTTTTCCATAATCTTTAAACTGACGGGTACGGAAATATACCGTCCCGTTCTTCTCATACGCATATCCTTTTTCAATCAATGTGCCGATCATTTCGATCATGCCGCAGATTTCTTCTGTTGCAAGAGGATGTTTCGTTGCAGGCTTTACATTCATGCCCTCCATATCCTTCTTGCATTCTGCAATATAACGTTTGGATATTTCGTCCGCCGATACTCCCTCTTCAATCGCCTTCTTAATAATCTTATCGTCTACATCTGTAAAATTAGATACATAATTCACTTCATATCCTTTATATTCAAAATATCTTCTGACCGTATCAAACACAATCATCGGTCTTGCATTCCCGATATGAATAAAATTATACACCGTCGGGCCACAGACATACATCTTTACCTTTCCTTCCTCCAACGGAACAAATTCTTCTTTTCTCTTTGAAAGTGTGTTATACAATCTCATCTGTTATCCTTCCTCCTTATCTGCTTCTATCTGCTTATTCTGCATACGCAGCTTCTTTTCCAATTCTTCAATTCTCCTGTAAAGACGGACATTATCTGCCTGGAGCTGCCGGATATCATTCGCTGTCGGATCCGGAAGATGGATCTGATCCATATCCATACGCGGAATCTTCTGGTCACCCATCTTTACAATTCTTCCCGGAACACCCACAACCGTACAGTTCGGCGGCACCTCTTTCAGCACCACACTTCCTGCCCCAATCTTTGAATTTTCCCCAATTCTGAAGGAGCCAAGAACCTTCGCCCCGGCGCTGACCATGACATTATCGCCGAGCGTCGGATGACGTTTTCCGTGTTCCTTTCCGGTACCACCAAGCGTCACTCCCTGATACAGCGTTACATTATCGCCAAGCTCTGCTGTCTCACCGATAATCACACCACTTCCGTGGTCAATAAACAACCCTTTTCCGATGGTCGCCCCCGGATGGATCTCAATTCCGGTCTTTCTTGCCGTCCGCTGGGAAATCCAGCGCGCAAGAAAATAATGTTTATTCCTATACAGCTTATGTGCGACGCGGTATCTTAATATTGCTTTAAAACTGGGATATAAGAATACTTCCATATTTGTCTTAATCGCCGGGTCCCGCTCTCGTATCACCTGTATTTCTTCCTTAATATAAGATATCATGCCCATAATATCTCTCCTTTTTGCAGAGTTTCCAAAAATAGAAAACGTCCCTTGTATTAAACAAAAGACGTATTTCAGCCGTGGCTTCACTCTCTTCGTTCCATGTCTTTTCATATAGAACTATAATATGTGAAAACAGGGAATTTGTCAATCCTGCAGGAAACAATTCATTTCGGAACTACGGTTACTCTTCAAGCACCCCTGCCTCCCGAAGCTTCTGAAGGAAATTATCAAGTCCTTTCTTCGCTTCCTCACGGCTCGTATCATATTCTGCAAGCATTGCATCCAGCATCTCTTCTTCTGTTCTTTCCTCACCGAGCAGATTCCACAGGAAAGCCCCTGCTCCATTTAAGTTTAACATCCCGTGAAAACTTTTCGATGCCTCTCCTACGGGAACAACCACTGCTCTTTCTCCTACTTTTCGCATTAAGAACCCATCTTTTGCCTTCATCTTCCATACACTCCTTTTTTTAATGATCACTTTTCATTCCTAATATTCTATTCTATATATTCAGTTCTTCAAACAGCTTCTTCTTTTCAAATACGTCATTCTGGTCTACCTTCACTTCCCCCAGAACCTTCGATGCTCTTCCTCTTCTTTTAAATAATGCCCGCAAAATCCTCTGCATCCATGCTACCGGAAGCAGCACCGGATACTTTTCCAGATAAGGATACTGCCGTTTCATCAAATCCAACGGGAAAAAGATAATCCGAAGCCTTGTCCTAAACTGCCACTGTCTCACGGTCTTACAATCTTCCCGCAGCGCACCCGCTGCCTGCCATACCTGGTGATGGTTAATCGTTCCATAAATTCCACTATTTATTATATAATCTGTCAGCTCGTCATAAAAGGCATTTCCCTCTGCTCCTTTAAACCAGATATCCGCCTGCTTTCTGATATGCTGTTCAAATGCTTTCATGTGAATACTTTCCAGTTCTTTATCTATATAGCTCCAATCCAGCTTCTCTTCCATCTTATCCAGGAATTGCCAGATATCAACAACCGACCGAATTCCGCTTCCGCCATTCTGAAAATGTTTCGCCAGATGCGTGAGCATAAAAATATAGAAATCTTCCCACTGGAGATGATAGACAAACTTTCTCCCATCCAGAAGCTCTGCCTTCGGCCATATATTTTCATAATAACCGGAAAACCTCGGGACATCCGACATCAGCCTGTGATGCATCTCTATATTCATAAAAGGCTTTCGGAAATACACATTATGGTTATCGTCCTTATGGTCACATTCATATCCCTTCGATACCAGAATCCGATCCACATCTGCTTCCCGCTCCGGACGGTATATAATATCCAAATCTGCCATCATACGCAGATCCGGACGGGGATAAAACTGCTTCAGCAGACACCCCTTTAGCAAAATACAGTCAACCCCGTTTTCTTCAAAAGCATCCAGCACTTCCTCCAATGCAAAATGCTGTACCGCTTCCCTTGCTGAACCAAGCTGTCCTGCCCTTTGAAGCTTTTTCCTGATTTCTTCCGGCGGCTGCATTTCCTGCTCCATCTTCTCTATCCCACACCAGACCATTTCCTCGATTTTATGATGCTTACATATTTTATACAGATAATTCCAGTCCGGATGCCCCTCTGCTCCCGGGCACTTCTCTCCCGTCAGTCCATATCTGATAATATCAAATAAATACTTCCATTGATTTCTTCTGTCCATCTCTATCCCCTCATCGCTTCGTATGCCGTCTCCACGGCTTCTAAAGAAATATTACATTTTAACAAATAAAAAGGAATCTGGACTGCCATCCGGTCCATCATCTCCATAAACACGATGACTTCGTCCTGCTTTACAGGCAGCAATATCTGCTGGAACAACCGGTTGACAATCTCACTGTCCTCTGCTCTTCGTATCTCATTTTCCAATCCCCGTTCCAGGAAACAGACCGCCTTCACCGGTGCACATCTCTGGCATCCGAAATTTTCCTTTCCCATCCACGGCGTTCCATATGCATACAGACGGTCATCCCGCCACCGCATCACAGGCTTATCCCCGTTAATATAGGATGCCTTCCCTTCAAAATATTTTATCCAGAGCTTCGTATGCGTTGTCTTCCCGACTCCGCTTCTTGCCGCAAAGACATAGGCTTCCCCGTCAAGCTCCACCACTGCCCCATGCATCACAAATGCAGAAAATGCAGTCAGCTTTCTTGCAATCGCCCGATATATACAGATGCTTTCACAATACCCTTCGGTAACCGGCACCTCCGCTTCTTCTTTCTCTTTTAAGATATCTTCCTCCGAAACTTCAATCACCATATCCGGCTCTATCGTCTCTTCTTTGCAAATCCATGCCTCGCACTGCTTCCTTATGTAAGCATAGCGGTAATGAATCTCTATCGTCAAATCAACCATTCTTATTTGAAACTTCACTCGTCAGCACCTCCAAATCCGGATACACCGTATAGCCCCAGTTTTTCACACTCCAGCGAATCTGATACTGTGAAAATGTATCCTCTGTCACTTCAAAAGCAAACGCATGTGAAAGCCATGCATGGCGTCTCTGCCTGCCTTCTCCAATCGGCTCCACCGCCGCCAGTTCAACCGTGTATTCTCCCTTTGCCAGCCCTTCCGTCCGAAACCGGAATCCTGCCTTCGCAGATACATTTTTATCAAAAGTCCCAAGGCTTTTGGAGACAGCTGTCCCAATGACTTGACCTTCCCTGCTCCAGACAGTAAAACGTATATGCACGTCTTCTACACGCTCTTTCACCTGAAATCCCAGACGAAATCTTAAGCCCTCCGATGCCGGAATCATATTCGACCTTTCAATATCCAGCCATTCAAACTGAAGATTCCCCGTTGTCCTGCGCACCTCTTTCTCTCCGGTATAATCATAGTGAAGCTTCATCTGCACCACATCGCCAAGATATTTTGCAATTGCCTCCTCCGGCTCCCCATCAAAAACCAGTTTTCCCTTTTCCAGAACCAGACAGCGGTTACAAAGCGTCCGGATAGTCTCCATATTATGAGATACATACAGAATCGTCTTCTGCTCATCCTCAGACAGCTCCGAAAGCTTTTCCAGACATTTTTTCTGAAAACGCATATCCCCAACCGCCAGCACCTCATCCATCAGAAGAATCTCTGCATTCAAATGTGCCGCAACCGCAAACGCAAGCTTTACATACATACCGCTGGAATATCTCTTTACCGGTGTATCAATGAATTCTTCACATTCAGAAAACGCGATAATATCCTCTATCTTATCTTCAATCTCCTGCCGCTTCATTCCAAGAATTGCACCGTTCAGATAAATATTCTCTCTGCCGGTTAATTCTCTGTGAAATCCCGTTCCGACCTCCAGCATACTGGAAATCCGCCCTTTAATTCCAATGGCTCCCTCACTTGGAGCCGTCACCCTTGAAAGGAGCTTAAACAAAGTCGATTTTCCTGCGCCATTTGCTCCGATCACTCCAATCCGTTCACCTTTATATACGTCAAAAGAAATATCCTGAAGCGCCAGAAACCTTTCATCCCCGTTTCCGTATTTCTGCCCAATCCGCAGATTGGGATCCTGCTTCCCCCGTTTCTTCGCCCACCAGCTCTCAAGCTCATGCTGCAGGGTATCCCGTCCAATCACACCAAGACGGTATTCTTTTGCAAGCTCTCTCACTCTGATTACAACTTCTCTCTCTTCCATGTTCCCCATCTTCCATATTCACTGTCTATCCCGAATGGTATCTGTAAACCTGCTCCTGTTTCTCATCTCATCAATTCTAAATCGTATCCATAAAATTCCGCTGTGTCCGGTTAAACAAAAGCATACCAATCATCAAAACCACCGCTGTTATCACCACTCCGACACCAAGCTGACAGACTGACACGCTCCCGCTGCCAAGCCATCCGCAACGGAAACATTCCACAACAGAAGCAACCGGATTCCACCAAAAAAGCCAGCTCCATTTCTCCGGAATCTGCGAAAGCGGGTATACAATCGGAGTCGCGTACATCCAAAGCTGCATACCAAAGCTTACAAGCACCTGCAGATCCCTGTATTTCGCCGTCAGCGACGCAAGAATCATTCCTGTCCCCATGGCAAGACATGCCAGCTCCAGCAACAAAAACGGCGTAGCAAGCGCCCACCACGTAACCCGTACCTTTCCTATTGCCAGATAGCGGAAAGCAAACAACAAAAACAAAAGGAACTGCGCCCCAAATGTAATTAATTTTGACAAGGATGCAGATATAGGCGTCACCATCCTCGGAAAATAAACCTTGCCAAAAAGCCCTGCATTGCCAAGGAAGGTATTCGAAGCCGCAAGCAGACATGCCGAAAAATAAGTCCACAAAATATTGCCCGCCATATAAAACAAAAAGTCCGGAACCCCGTCCGTAGAAATATTCGCAATTCTGCCAAAAATAATCGTAAACACACTGGTAGACATAAGCGGATGAAGCAAAATCCATGCCGGGCCAAGAATGGTCTGCTTGTACATCGTCTTAAAATCGCGTCTCACAAACAGAAAAATCAAATCCCGGTACGCAAGAAGCTCCTTTAAATGCAACTGAAAAAAAGAGGCAGTTGGCCGAATCTCTATGTTCCAGTCTCCCTCTCCCAAATCTATATATGAAGTTCTTCTCGCTCTATTCATTGTCATATTTCTGCGTTTTACCAGATTCCATGCTATTCCGTTCCATGCAACAAAACAAATCACACATAATATCCGGCTCTCCCATACTTATTCTCTAACCAGATACCATTATAAGGCATCTTTCTATGATTCTCAATCAAAAAAATTTTCAACTGCCATAAAAATACAATCATAGCAACTCCTTAATTCTCTTCTTCCACATAATGCGCCGCTTCTTCTCTGGACATCTGAAATCTTTCCATAAGTTTGGTTATGATCTCCTCCGGAGACTTTCCGAACTCGTTATAGGTTTCTATAAGCATTTTTATTCTTCCCTGTAATTCTCCCGCTTCCAAACCTTCACGCTTTCCCTCACGCCAGCTTTCTTCCCGTTCCATCCGCATATGTTCTTCTTCGTCATATTCATAAATGCTCACTTTTTTTACCTCCGCCTTATTCTTCTCCAGAAACT
>CALFCS010000037.1 GCA_937950565.1 uncultured Lachnospiraceae bacterium | reverse complement strand
CTTCCGTACCGGCTCACGTAGAGATGATGGGTCTGATCGGAGCAGGTAACAACCCGATGGTTGGTATGACAGTTGCAGTTGCAGTTGCTGTTGAGGAAGCAGCAAAGGCTGGTAAGTTCTAAGTATACTTTGTTTATTCAAATCCCGTAGTCCTTGAAAATTAAGTGTTTTCAAGGGCTGCGGGATTTTTTGTTGTTATTTATTTGCTTTGTGTTTACTCTTTAAGAGTGACATAGTATAATTGTATTAGATGTAATTCTTGTAGTATATAGGGTTCAATTTGATATTAATACGGAAGGGAACATAAAATGATAATAAAAAAAATTGAAATAAAAAATTTTAAAGGAATAAAAAATGTTCAATTTGAATTTGATGAAAAGTTTAATCTTATAGCTGGTGATAATGGTACAGGTAAGACATCTACCTTAGAAGCCATAATAGTAGCATTAGGAGCATTTCTTTCTGGACTTGACGGAGTAAAATCAATACATTTTACTAAGGACGAAATAAGAATGGAAAAAGAATTGTTGGGAGATGGCTCAATAAATATTCTTTATAAGACCCCTGTTTCGGTAAAGTGCGAATTAATATTAGATGGGACTGAGTTTAACTTTGCGAGACGTAAAGTTAGTGTGAAAAGCTCTCGTTCAACAATCGAGCCTAGAGATATTTGTAGAAAAGCAAATGAAATGATTATAAATTCAGATGCGATACTTCCCGTTATTAGTTATCAAAGTTTTTCAAGAATTGCAAATCAGAAAAGGGATAAATGGAGTAATCCATTTGGGGATGATTTTTCCCGAAGTGTTGGATATACAGATTGTTTAGAGGATGCATCAAATACTAAAATGTTGCAAAATTGGTGCAAAAAGATGGAAGAAATATCATGGCAATTAGATAAGAAAATTGCAGAATATGAAGTGGTAAAAAAAACAGTATCAAGATTTATGTCGATTATGTTGGATGATGATAATACACGTGTCTATTATGATAAAAGAACAGATGAACTTATGTATTCAAATAATAAAGAAGATTTGCCTATTCGAATATTAAGTTCGGGCTTTAGAACTTTAATTGGTATGGTGTTTGATATTTCATATAGAATGGCTATATTAAATCCAAATCTACGGAATAGTATAGTTGATGAAACGCCAGGAATAGTTCTGATTGACGAGATAGATATGCATTTACATCCAAAATGGCAGTGGAAAATTAGCGCAGCATTAAAAGAGACTTTTCCTAAAGTACAATTTATTACTACAACACATTCTCCAATTGTTTTATCATCTTGCAAAAATGATAGAATTATTTTATTGGATAATGACAAAAATAACAATTTAGAAATTGAATATGAAGAGTCGAAAAAAGGATGGCAGATAAATGATGTTTTGGAAAAGATAATGGAAACTTCAAATAGAGCTCCGGAAACTGAGGGCATGTTAAGTAGACTTTCTTTTTTGGCAAAGAAAAAGATTAGTAAGACTATAGAAGAAAAAGAACTGGGAGAGTACTATTGCCTGCTTTCTGAAATTAAATCTCTTTTACCAGAGGATGATGTTGCAATAGAAGAAGCAGCACTATTATCTATTAAAGAATTAATTGGAGAATAGATATGAGAAATGTTACAAGGACTAAGATCCCGATGAGTTTAAAAAATAATTCAGTTAAATGGACTAGTGATTTGATAAAAGAAATCGCGATAAAAGGTTCGTTTGAAAAAGCAGATGATTCATATAAAAATAAATATCGACAAAATGATATAAAAGAAGCTTTAGCTCAGATGTATAAAAATCACTGTTGTTATTGTGAATCACTTATAAGTGAAAATCATTCAACGTATGGTCGTATAGAGCATTTAAAACCAAAGTCAATTTTTCCACAAAATTGTTACGATTGGCATAATTTGCATTGGTCGTGTGAAGTATGCAATACGTCGTATAAAAGGACTCTCTGGGATGTAACGAATCCAATATTAGACCCATGTAAAGATGATATTTCAACACATCTTGTTTATGATACAAATACGGGTAGATATGACGAGGAAAAGTCAAGTAATCGTGGGAAAACTACAATTAAACATACTGGTTTGAATAGAGAAGGATTAGTAAGGGCTCGCCAGTTAAAATTTATATTACTAGCTAAGAATTACCGTGAATATAAACGTAACGGGAATGAGGAGCAGTTTATTGAACTGTATAATTCGGTTAAAGAGGATTTGGATTACCCAAGCGTATATGAAGCTTTTTTGGAAGAAATACATACTGATTGAGAAATTGTGAATTGGAGAAACAGATGAAGTTCGGGAGTTATTTAATCATTCCGTTTAAGTACGATGAAGACAGCAATTTTGAGTGGCTTAAGAAAAATGGAATCCAGAAGCCGCTTACAACTATGGATATTAATGAGGCAATCAAGCAGACAATCAATGCGGAAAATACTGCAAATGTTACGCTTCGGTATCAGATACCGGTAAGCGTGCTGGAAAGGGAAATCCTGGGAATCTGTGATTCTGGAACAAAGGAATTGTATGTGCGTAGAAGTGACAGCAGCGGTTCGGTTCCATATTCAGGGCAGGAAACGGACGATTTGGGAACAGATACGTTCGAATTTCTTCCAGCTTATATTTATATTTTTCATACTCAGGTGGCTTTTTTCTGTCTGGGAATCACCTATGAATTTGTTGAGATATTGAAGCGAATCTGTAATCCGGGATATGCGGACCGTCATGCCTTGTACTATTACAGAGACAAGGAGGGAGAGCTTTGTGAATTTTCCCTGGATGATAGAATTATAGAGCTTTGCGGGAAAGCAGGACTTTACGGTTCTTTTAAGAGTGGTGCATCTGTTTTCCTGGAGGCATATACATATACAACGGCGGTCAGAAAAGAACGCTTTGCAACACTGGAGGAGATGCGTCAGATTACATTTAATCTGCATCTTATGTCTGAACCGGATGTTCCGGTGGAGGATGAGTCAGAAGAAGATGTCAGATACGTTTATGCAGTGAAGGACCAGTATTTCGGCACTTACCGCTGGGGCTGCTGTGTGTCTTCCCAGACCGTTTCCTATGTGGTTGCGGACAATGCGCTTGATATAAAAGGGGAAATGGACAATCAGGCGGAGGATGGAGTCCCAATCGTCCTGCTTGCACTTTATCAAAAATACACATGTCTCCGGTTTACAGAACTTTTGGCGATTATGGATAAGAAAAAGGTAAAGAGGCTTCGTTGGCTGAGAAAGCAAATGCTGGAATTCCGGGCATATGGCACCATTTCTCCTGCGAATATATCCAGATGGCATAATGTAAAGAAAATCTATCAGCATGTAATTGAGACTAATGGTATTCCAGAAGCAATCAATGATACCAGCAATGCGCTCAATATGCTAGCGGAGCATCAAAAGGAAATAGAAACGGCCAGAAATGATACGGTAGTTGGCATTATTACGATATTTGGAATTGTATCGATACTTGCTTCCATGCTGACTATTATACAGATTTTGTCCGGAGGAGGGCAGCTTGAGTGGCTGGCGGCGATTATTTCCTGCCTGTCCATTGTATTTATTGTGATACTTGTGATTATGTGGCAGAGAAATGACTAGGCAGTGAAGTGCGGGTCTGCTATAATAAAAACAGCAGAAATGCAATAGAAAACCAGAAGGGAGAAGAAAATGAAACTTAAAAAATTTACATCTTTGATGCTTGCGGCGGTGATGGTTATAGGAAGTGCACTGCCGGCAAGTGCAAAGGAAACTACAGCGGATGAAGACATGCTTCTGCACTATGATTTCAGTAATGTGGAAGGAACAACTGTTAAAGACAGTTCGGGAAAAGGACATGATGGTACGATTCGGGGAAGCGGATATCAGGTTTCGGGAAATGCATTGACACTTCCAGGAGGGGCAAGCGGCAGTACTGCTGCTTATGTGGAAATTCCGGCAGGAACCTTCGATAAGCAGAATACACTGACTGTTTCTGTGTGGTTGAAAAATGAAACAGGCGCGGGAAATTATGCTGGTATGTTCTTTGGAAATGCTTCGAATTACTGGCTTTTGAATCCATGTAATCCGAATGGATATTTTAAATCCGTTATTACAAATTCAGAAAATACAAGCGCACCATACAATACAGAGTATGGAATTACACCAACGAATGCCGCTTATGGTATTCAGGGACCGAAGACGGATAATCAGTGGGGATTGTATACAACGGTTATCCAGCCGGGCAGTATTACGGCATATTATAATAATAAGCTGATCGGAACAGTGGAAACGACCAGAAAGGTAAGTGATTTTGGCACAAACCTGGCTGCTTATATTGGAAAGTCTACTTATCCGGATATTTTCTATAAAGGCGGAGTCCGCGACGTCCGTGTTTATACACGTACCTTAGAGCAGGAGGAAGTATCAGCGCTCTATTATGAAGGGCTTGGGGATGAGAAGGCAGTGCAGGATGCGTTGAATGCAGATAAAGAGAGTCTGACACTTCCCTATACATATGTAATGGAGGATATTAGCCTTCCTGCAAATGGAGCAAACGGCTCTGCGATTGCCTGGAGCAGTGATAATCAGTCATATCTGAGTGCGGAAGGAAAGGTAACATTGCCGAAAGATGGAGAGAAAAAGGTAACTTTGACTGCAACCCTTACACTGGCGGGGAAAAGTGTGACCAAAGAGATTCCGTTAACTGTCCTTTCAGATACAGCGGATGGATGGCTGACTTATTACATGGAAAAGATTACGGTCAGTCCGTCTGTTCTGAAAAGTGATGTAGAGCTTCCAACAAAGCTTGGAAATGATGTAACAATTGCATGGGAATCCAGTAATACAAAGGTTCTTACGGCTGATGGGAAGGTGACTAGACCGGAATCCGGAAGTGGGGATGTGCAGGTAACACTGACTGCAAAGGTGACATACGAGAATGTGACAAAAGAAAAGGTGTTCAATCTGACAGTAGCGGAAAAGGCTTATGGCAGCATCCTGACTTATGTAAAGAGCGGAAATAAAGACCGTACCGATGCACTTCACATCGGATACAGCGAGGATAAGGGAAAGACTTACAAGGCGCTGAACAATAACCAGCCGATTCTCTATCCGTCTGAAGGAACAAAGATGATGGGAAGTCCGGTATTTTTCCGCAAGGCAGACGGAACTTATGGAGTGATTGCGGATGATAATCACAGCAGTGGTTACGTATTTCTCTATGATTCGAGAGATTTGACAAGTTTTACAAACCCGCGTTATGTCAGAATCGATGCAGGCGGAAATACGGTTTCCAATGTAAGCTGCGTTTATAATGAGACAGAAAAAGCTTATGAAATCTATTATGAAGCAGGAGATGCGAAATCTTATGTCGTATCTACAACAGATTTTGCAGTATTTACACAGCCACAGCAGACAGTATATAAGAAAGAAGCAGTAAATGCAACGCTTCCTGATGGTGCAATAGAATGTGGCGTGTTTGAAGTGTCGAAAGAAGAATATGACACGATTCTTAGAAAATACAGCCGTGTGGTAAATACAGATATTTCTAAGGTGGAAGTAAAAGTGGAAACCGGATCAGACAAGGCGGCAATTGAAAAGCCGGAAAAGGTGACCGCAAATTACAGTGATGGAACAACGAAGGGATTTGGCGTTGACTGGAATGAGACAGACTGGGATAAGGTGGATACATCGAAACCGGGAACATACACGGTAAAAGGAACAATCAGACAGCCGGAGTATGGAAATGTACTGGTTGAGCAGAGAGCAGATCCTTATGTTGTAAAGGCAGCAGACGGAACATATTATTTCACAGCTTCTTATCCGGTATGCGGAAATGCAGAAGATAAAGCCGGAATCGGGTATGACAGAATTATCCTTCGGCATGCGGATACGATTGAAGGACTTGCAGATGCTGAGGAAGTCGTAATCTGGAACCAGAAAGATTCTTCCAGGGCAAACCGTTATATCTGGGCGCCGGAGATGCATTACATCGGTGGAAGCTGGTATATTCTCTTCACAGCAAGCCGTAGTGGAAACGTGTGGGATATCCGTCCGCATATGCTGCAATGTATGGGAGATGACCCGATGAATCCGGGGAACTGGAAGACGGCGGATGAATCGAATCTCCATCAGGTAACGGCAAAAGCCGGTGATACCGGAATGAACGGGACACATGCGTTTACCGATTTCTCGCTTGATATGACTTATTTTGAAAGCGCCGGAAAGCATTATGTTGTATGGGCAGAGAAGCCGGGCGGAATTTCCAAAATCTTCATGGCGGAGGTTAATCCGGATGAGCCATGGCAGTTGATCAGTAACACAATGCTTGTATCGACTCCCGACTATGCATGGGAATGGAGCGGCGGAACGATTATCAATGAAGGCCCGGCAGTGTTAAAGCATGATGGGAAAATCCATCTCTGTTTCTCCGGAGCGGCAGTTGATTATACTTATTGTGTTGGAATGGTAACTGCAGAGGAAGGCGCTGATCTTCTGAATCCGGCCTCTTGGACGAAATACCCGACACCGCTTCTGAAGAGTGAGGATTTTGAAGTGGAAGGTTACGATCCGCAGTGTGGACCGGGGCATAATTCCTTTACTTATGATAAAGACGGCAATCCGGTCATCGTATATCATGCAAGACCGATGAATTGTTCGAATGCAGTAGATGCAAATGGAAACTTTGGCCAGTGTGAATATGTGTCAAAGGGCAGAGACGGACTGAATGACCCATGTCGTCACGCAAGAGCGAAATCTTTGAATTTTGCGGCAGATGGTACGCCGATTCTGAATATGACGCCAGCAGAAGAATTAAGTACAAAAGAGGTAACTCTGACGGTAGAAGTGGAGGAAACACAGGCGGTACAGTTCTATGCGCAGCAGGGGAAAGAGCTGATACTTCCGGTATGGGAGGTTCAGAGCATTGCATCTGTAATAAAAGACGGAGAAGCGATAACGGCTGATTGCTGTACTGTACAGAACCAAAAGATTTCATTTGCGGCACCAGGCGGCGGAACTTATGCAATTACTTATATGAGAGCAGATGGTGTAAATAAGACAATTACTGTCAAAGTCTATGCGGCAGATAACAAAGCTTATGTACTTGATTATGGTTTGAAAGTAGATTTGAACGCGGCAGGTGAAGACTCCTTTGGCATGGAACAGACGCCGGGAAGTAGTGATTATACGATGAGCGGCATGGAGCTTCCGCAGGCCGGAGATGCAGAAACTGCTTATCTGAGTGGTTTCAGAAAGAAGGGAAGCCAAGATGCCTATGCTATGAAGGTGGAAGATACAGACGCTGTCCTCGAAGCATCCGGAGAGTCACTCTTCTATACGCCGAAAGCGTTTATGGAAGATGCGGATGTGTATGAATATCAGGTAGAAGTAAAACAGGCGGCAGACGGGACAATTACATCTTCGGAGGACGGTGTGGCACTTAGCGCAGAGCTTACGGTTGTACCAGCATCCAATGTGTATTACGAGGATGATTTCTCGGCAATTAAAGTAAGCGGGACCTTTGAAAAAGAAGGAATCTCCAGAGATATGCTTCAGTCGAATAACCAGAATGACGTTTATGGATATGATGCGGCATATGAAGAGGATACCGGGATAGAGAAGGATCTGTTGCTGCATTATGATTTTTCCAAAGTGCAGACAGGAGCAGACGGCACAGTCAGTGTGGATGCGGCAGTGCCAGATCTTTCCGGAAATGGTAAGACGGGATTTATTCGAAGAGCAGGAGCGGCGGTAAATGGTGACATGCTGACACTCCCGGGTGGCGAGGCGAATACGCAGTCGTCTTACGTAGAGCTTCCCGATAACCTGATTATAGATAAAGACGCTGTGACGATATCTTTCTGGATGAAAAATGAGACAGATGCCGGTAGAAATTATATCGCTATGTATATGGGAAGCGAGCTTGCGGAGAATGGCTGGCCAATGAATTACTGGTCATTTAAGCCTGTGGAGCAAAATGGGAATGTGAGTACCACAGTTACTCATACATCGTGGTGGGATAACCCGCCGACACTGACGGCAAGTGCAGCAGGGCTGAGTGATAAGATGAGCCAGTATACGGTCATATTGAAGAACGGAGCTATGATTCTTTACTGCGATGGCAGGAAGGTAGCGGAAAACCTGAGCACAGGAATTAATCTGAGTGAATTGCAGAAGGATGGAAAGCAGATCGGACGCATCGGTATTTCTCCATATGAGGCAAATGGTGATATTTATTATAAAGGCGATATCCGTGATGTTCGTATCTATGATGGTGCATTAGGCGACGAGGAAATTATGACTCTTTACCGTGAAACAAAAGCAGAGGAAGGTCTGCTGCTGCATTATGATTTTTCCAAAGTGCAGACAGGAGCAGACGGCACAGTCAGCGCAGACACGGCAGTGCCGGATCTTTCCGGAAATGGGTACACCGGAACAATTAAGCAGAATAATGCAAAAATAAATGGTAATGTATTGACACTTCCGGGTGGCGCATCGGGTAGCGATGCGGCTTATGTAGAACTTCCGACAGGGCTTACGAATGATAAGACAGCGATGACAGTATCGGTATGGCTCAAGAGTGGGCTTGGAAACGGGCATGATTATGCGGCAATGTATATCGGAGAGCATAACATTGGAAATGCAGGATTTCCAACATATTATTGGCTGTTAAATCCGCATAATACGGGCGGAAATATGTCTACGTCGATTACAACTGGAGGATGGCAGGGAGAGAAGGCTGTGGCATCGCCTGCTACAAGAGACGGAGAACTGGCTCTTTATACTGCTGTGATTGAATCAGGAAAGCTGACCTTCTACTGTAATGAGGAACGGATAGGTGAAAATGCGGCGACGGGAATTAATCTTGCAGATTTAGGCAGAGAACTTAAGGCTTATATCGGAATGTCCGCATGGAGAGATAAGAATGCGTTAGGTGATGGAGATGAATATTACAAGGGCGATGTTTGCGACGTGCGCATTTATGACCGTGCGCTTAATGCAAGTGAGGTGGCAGCCCTTTATAAGGAGCAGGGAATTGTTCCGGCAAAGTATACTTCTGACAGCATGGGAAGCAGCACAAGGCTTGTGGCAGAGAGCGGTGACGCACGCGGAATGATGGAATTTACCTTTAAGGGAACGGGTCTTGATGTTGTTGGAAGGACTACGGAGGAAACCGCAGGCATTATGGCAGTGATCAGGGATGAGAGCGGAACAGTAGTGAAGAGCAAGCTTGTCAACACTGTATATCAGAATGGAAAACTGTACCAGCTTCCGATTATTAGTATTAAGAATCTGGATTATGGCACTTATACAGTTACAATTAAAGCATTGAAGGCAGAAAGCGAAGGGGTGTCTCGTTCGGTTGTCTATGTTGACGGCATCCGGATTTATGACCCGGCAGGGGTGAAAACAAATGCCGATAATGGGCAGGTAAGCCGGCATTATAAGACTGCCGAAGCGAATGCAAATGTGGCGGAGATCCGGGAGCTTTTGCTAGGAGAAGTGAGATTCGGAAACCAGGAAGGAACTTCCGAAGGAGCGGATACCGGAAATGAGGCAGTCCAGAAAGCAAGTGTATCCCTCGTATCCTTTGAGGAGGGCTCAGGAATTGCTATTCTCCATGAAGGAAATGTGCTTGTTGAGGGAACAGATGGAGTCGCCTCAAGCGCTGATTTGAAGGAAATTTTGAACAAAGGCGCTAACAATGAGGTATATCTTGGAAAGGGGAATGCTATTGCCTTCCGGGCAGTTCCAAGTGGAAGTGACGCATCACGTACCTTGCAGGTTGAGATAAAGAAGGCTACGGATGAAAAGGACAAGAAAGCGCAGCTTACAGTTCTGTCAGAGGGGGCAAATCCTCAGGTGGTTGCGCGGAAACATCATACAGCGATGTATTACGAGATTGATATGAGTAAATGTAAGCAATACGAGGATGGTTCTCTGCTTGTTGTACTGGCATCTACCGGGGATGATATGTTATCTGTTACGAATTTGAAATGTGCAGGATATGAGATTACGGCACTCAATGATGCTGAGATTGCCCAGACTACAATGGCAGCAGACACGCTGAAGCTCATGAGCAGGGCATTTTCAGAGGATGAGGAAAATCCAGATCAGAAAAATCCAGGCCAGGAAAATCCAGACCAGGAAAATCCAGATCAGGAAAATCCGGATCCGGATACTCCAGACGAGAATCCGGAGATAACACAAAAGGAGCTGCCGTTTGAAGATGTGGATCCGGAAGGATGGTATATTGAAAATGTGCGTTATGTATATGAAAAAGAGATCATGAAAGGACTTACAGATACGAAATTTGGACCAAATGATTATCTTGTACGTGCGCAGTTTGCGGTTATCCTGCATCGTATGAATGAGGCTCCGACTCAGGAATATAAGAAGGTATTCCCTGATGTAGAGGCAGGTATCTGGTACACAGATGCAATTCTCTGGGCTTCAAGTGTAAAGGTTGTAAATGGGTATAGCAATACGAAGCTGTTCGGCCCTGCGGACAATATCACCCGCGAGCAGATGGCAGTTATGATGTACCGGATGGCAGAATATCTGGGATACGATACATCCGCGCAGGCAGATATTTCCCAATATATAGATGCAGAGAAGATAGACGGCTTTGCAGAAAAGGCAATGCGGTGGGCAGTAAGTAATGGAATCATTAAAGGAAAAGACTATGAGACAGTCCTGGATCCGCTGGGAAATGCGACACGTGCAGAATGCGCGGCGATTATACAACGTTTTATAGAAAGATTTGAAAATTCAGGCAGTCATTAGGACTGCCTGGCAGAATGACGAAAACGGGCAATGCAAGGAATAACGGCATTTGTCCGTTTTTTATGGGGTGAAATAGTAAATGTGGCTATGAAAAATTTGGTATATATGCCAAATTGCAATAGGACGGAATTGCAATTATAATATGATTATGTATCGGCAGCATTCCGGCTGCCGGATATTCTTGCCGTAAGGCATCTCATTTTCGGCGCTTGTTTCAAAAGCAGAATCCGATGATGAATTTGTAGCATGTAAATTTTATTAGGGAAGTTTTATTGATGAAAAGTCATTGATGGAACGTGATGAATGGAAAAGGAGAAATTTGCCTATGAAGAACAACCTGCAAAAGTATTTTCCTATGATTCGAAGCCGGGAGGAGATTCTCTGTGAAATCAAGGAAAAAGAAAATCTGAAGGAAATTTATGAAAGCTGGAATTTGGAACAACAAGAAGAGTTTCTGGATTTCTGTACCGGAGTGAGGGGAGTGAAGCTGCTTTATGACGCATTCTTTAAGGAAATCATGAACCCGGAGAATGTACCGGAACGCCTGGAGGAAGTTCTATCCCTCATTTTTGAGCAGAAGGTAAGGATTTTAAAGGTCCTGCCAAACGATTCGAGCCGTATTGCGGATGAAAGTTCCTTGCTGGTTATGGATATTGTGGTGGAACTTACTGATGGAAGCATCGTGAATGTTGAGGTGCAAAAAATCGGTTATGCATTTCCCGGTCATCGGAGCGCCTGCTATTCCGCAGACCTTCTGCTTCGTCAGTATAAACGCCTGAAAAACAGGAAGGGAAAGAAGTTCAGTTACCGGGATATTAAGAATGTCTGTACCATCGTCTTTTTTGAAAAAAGCACAAGAGAATTTCATGCATTTCCAAATGACTATATCCACAATATCAAGCCAAAATCAGATACCGGAATAGAGATAGAATTGCTGCAGGAATTCTTCTTCATTCCACTTGACATCTTCCGGAATATTCGTCAAAATAAGGGTATAAGTAACCGATTGGAGGCATGGCTGACGTTCCTGGGAGAGGACGATCCAGAGGAGATAATAAGACTTCTGGAAGTGTATCCGGAGTTCAAGGAACTGTATCAGGAAGTGTACAGAATGTGCCAGAATACAGAGAAGGTGATGGAGATGTTTTCAGAGGAATTAAGAATACTGGACCATAATACAGTGGAGTATATGGTGGATGAAATGCAGAAGGAGATTGACAGCCTGAAGGGACAGATGGCGGAGCTACTTGCACAGAAAGAGAAGGAAGCGGCAGAGAAGGAGAAGGCGATGGCTGAGATTGAGTCCTTAAAGGAGCAGATTGCAGAGCTGTCTGGAAAATAGTGTTAAAAGTACTGTATCACGGAGGAGGTTATAGAACAGTAGCAATCCTATGGGCATGAGGTGCATATGACTGTAGAAAACGGGAAAGTGGTGCTTCACTGGTCGGCGTACAATATTTCTACGGATGAATGGGTCGGGTTGTACAAAAATTCTTCGGCGGGTATGAATGATTATGTTACCTATCGGTATATAAAAAAAGGCGCGCCGTATGTGACGAGCGAACCAGTGCAAGAAGGGAGGCAAATCCGGTATATCTGTTGGATGGAAACAATCGGAGCCTATGTGGAAGTGGCCAGGAGTGGAGAGTTTAGGAAGGTGAAGATAACCTCCCATAGCAAGGTATCATCGATTACGCAGAAGGCAGCTATCTGCGCGTGGGCATTGAACGGTGTGCCAACTCATGGAAGCCGTCGATATTCGCAAGTGTGGGGACTGTGGGAATCCAAACTGGGGGAGGAAGCTCGAATTACCCATGGATATAATGAGCTGGAGGGAAGTGTTTACGAGATTAGCGAGGCCTTTGAAAAGTGTTTTAAAGAACTTTGGGAAGGATGGAATTCGGAAGAATTTAGGTATGAGTCCAATACGAAAAGTATCCGTCGGCTGCCGGCTTATAAAGAAATCATGGAGCTGGGCGAGGAAGTTTTACCACTTCTTGTAGCAAAGCTTGTGGATGAACAATATTTTTTCGCGCTGCCGTTTTATGATGAAATGCAAAGTAAAGAGGAACTGCTGATATCCTATAGTAAAGAACAATACCAGGCGGATGTACTCGAAGGAGAGCAGCAGAGGGCGAAGCGCACGGCGCTGCTTTATTTGGAACAATAGAGCAGAGCAATTTTTTGAATTTCATCTTTACACACTCTTGCCAAAATGTTATAGTTTTTATAGGCATTTTATTTCTAAAATCTTGATGACATCAGTCATTCTGCTATCTATTTGCATCACGCAAATCTTAGAAATTTTCAATGCTGAAACTCACAAAGAAAAGCAGAGAGGATTCTAAGAAAAGGGTAGGGATGGAGTCCTCTCAGAACAAGGAGGACGAAAGATGAAAGAAATGAAACAGAAAAACTTAACAGGAAACGAAGAAATTCAGAACTCGGAATCCCGGGATACGGCGCTGCAGATAACCGAGACGCCGCTACGCACTTACAAGGACCGTCTATTCCGGATGCTATTCAAGGACAAAGAAAGGTTTTTAGAGCTGTACAATGCCATGAATGATACGTCATATGACAATCCAGAGGATATGATTGTAACAACCCTTGAAAATGCCATTTATATGGGAATGAAAAATGATGTATCCTTCCTGCTGTATGACCAACTGCTGCTATATGAGCATCAATCAACCAAGAATCCCAATATGCCGTTACGCGATCTTTTTTATGTAGCAAATGTCTATTCGGCTCTTTTGAAAGATGAAGACCTTTTAGCACCGTGCGCATTCCAATTCCATATCCGAAGTTCGTCGTCTTTTATAATGGAAAAAGTCCGATGCCGGAAAAAGAGGTCTTACGGTTGTCCGATTCTTATGAGACGAAAAAAGAAGAAATAGATTTGGAACTGAAGGTTCTTGTCCTGAATATTAATAAAGGCTACAACAATGACCTGATGGATAAGTGCAAAACTTTACGGGAGTATATGATCTATACGAGTACAGTACGGAAGTATAGTGAATCCCTCCCACTTTCAGAGGCGGTAGACCGGGCAATCAGTGAGTGCATCAGAGCAGGGGTTCTAAAAGATTTCCTGGAGAAAAACAAAGCGGAGGTGCGGAGCGTGAGTATATTTGAATACGATGAAGAAAAACATATGCGTAATGTACAGTTGCAGGGCGAGAAAATTGGCGAGAAACGCGGCCTTAAGATGGGGGAGAATCTTCTTGGGCAATTAATAACTATATTGATAAATGAAGGAAAGAGAGACGAGATTGCTCTGGTAGCAAAAGATGAGAAAGTAAGGCAAGAATATTATGAGAAGTACCATCTTACAGATATTGAATTAAATGAATAAAATGAAGTTAACGGGGCTGTTGCATTACTAATTATTTAGTGCAACAGCCCTGCTTTATCTCCTGTCTCATATTCATGACATCCCTGGGAGAGGATGATCCGGAGAAGGGTAATCCTACAAATCTGGTAGGGATTTATGCAGATTTGACAGGAAATTTTCCGAATTCAGCAATAAAACTTACAAGTTTGGCACTTCTCTTTTGTATAGTAATGTGATACAATATAAGCACTTTGAAATGAATATAATAATTAATAATTCATAAAATATTCATAAGCGTCATTTGAAACTTGTCAAATGTGGGGAAATTGTGTAAAATTATATAGATATAATGCATGTTTGAAATGAAGGTGAAAATGTGAAACATATTCATAAATTGGGAATTGTGCTGATGCTTGTCATAATTGCAGGAATATCTGTGGCGGCGATTCATATGAGTCTTTCTGTTGTTGTTTGGGAGATTACGGATGTAGGAGTTCCGGTTGTGAATCCGTTGCGTGCTGTTCTTGCAACAATTTTTGTGGTAGTGGCAGGTGTCATTATTTTTTTGGAAAGAAATCGTTTCCTTTGGAAAGAATAAGGAAAAATATAAAGAATTTTTCCGAAAAATAGAATATACTTTAGAGGAATGTGAAACTTATGAGGAAAAAACAGAAGACAGGGATGCCGTGGACACATAAGGCGATATTGCTTGGATTTGTAGATGGTATTATTATACTGACAGCATATCTGGCGGCATTGCTTATTCGCTTCGAATTCAGCTTTACAAAAATACCATTTGAATATATAGAAGGCTATATGTGGTCGATGCCCTTCTGGATTGCAGCGACAGTTGTAGTATTTTATGCCTGTAAGCTGTATCATAGTGTCTGGAGACTTGCAAGTGTGTCTGAATTGAAAATGATGATAACGGCGCATATGGTTTTGCTCTTTGTGTATCTTGCAGGTATTCTTTTTATGCAACTAAATATGCCGAAATCATATTATTTTATGGGATATGTGCTGGCTTTCTGCGCGACAACGGGAGTGCGTTTTTCCTACCGGGTGATTCGGATGTATGCCAGGGACGCCGGGCTCCATAAAGGTGAAAAGGATATGGAACGCGTTATGGTAATTGGCGCTGGGGCTGTGGGGCAGACACTGATTAAAGAGATGCTCAACCGACAGATGAATGTAAAGATATGTTGTATCATCGATGACAGCCCGGGGAAAATCGGTAAGCAGCTGGAGGGAATTCCAATTGTAGGAGACCGCTATGACATTGTCGATATGGCGGAGAAATATAAGATAGACCGTATTATTTATGCAATTCCGGCAACGACTGGAAAGAACCAGAAGGATATTTTGAATATCTGTAAAGAGACTGGGTGCCGCTTGCAGACAGTTCCTGCGGTTTATCAGCTTGTAAATGGCGAAGTAAATGTGAGCAAGCTCCGAAATGTAGAGATTACGGATTTGCTGGGGCGTGCGCAGGTGAAAGTAAATAATGATGAAATCTTTGCAGCGGTCAAAGGAAAGACCATTA
>CALFCS010000036.1 GCA_937950565.1 uncultured Lachnospiraceae bacterium | reverse complement strand
CAAACCGTGCAGAATGTGCAACGATTATCCAGAGATTTATGGAGAAATATGAGAAATAAGAAAATATAATTTATGACGGGAGCCTGTCAATGATTGACAGGCTCTCTTTTTACGTATATCAGACAGAAGAATGACAACGGAAACAAGCAGAGGACAATTATTTATAAATAGAGGACAAGTATTTATATGTAAAATATTTTACAAGTTCTATATAATAATCAGGGGGTGATTCGGAAGATGAGAGAAAAATACAAAATTGTATTGCTGGCGTTGTGCATGGTGTGCGGACTGCTTTGCGGGTGTAGGGAAAATCAGGAAGGGGCAAAGATTGAGAAGGTTATCCCGTGGGAGATGGGATTTCTGGCCGTCGGAGACAAAGGGCAGATTGTGGAAATTTCATCAGATGGAGCGGTGAGTGAGATAGAATCAGGGACAAAGGCTGATTTTAAGGATATATGGAGTGATGGGGATTCAGTCTGGATCATCGGAGAGAGAGGAACATTGCTTTCATCAAATAGCTCTTTGGCTTTTGAAAAGGAAAACACAGAATGTGAAAAGAAATTAAATGCCGGAGCTTGTTATAATGGAAAGCTATATTGTGGGGGAGAAGATGGACTGGTCATCTGTTCACCCGGTGACGGGATATGGGAGTCATGCAGCATCATGATAAAAGGAAATGTTGTTGGAATTGCGGTATCTGACAGTCGATGTCTTCTTGTTACAGATGTGGGAGAAGCAGCTGTAACAGAGGATGGAAATAGCTGGACTGTATTAAGGTATAATGAATATTATCAGAAGGAGGTGGAATTTCAAGGACTTATATATGATGGAAACAGCTTCTGGGCATATGGAAATACGCAGGAGGGGACAACGCTTTTCTATACAGATTCTGGTAGCGCATGGGCGGAGAGAGATATCAATTACCTGGAAGGGGAGGATGTGGATTTGTCCGGACTTCAGATCTTATCGGTCACATCTGATGGGCAGCAGCTTTATGCCTGGTGTGATGGCGGAGAACTTCTGACTATTCCCGGCTGTGTCAAGTGTAATAAAAAGACATCAGTGGATGGAATCGGAGCGGGAGCGGTCGGATATCATGGTGGAAAGCTTTTGGTGGCGGAAGATGCCCGGCATGTGAAGGTGATAGATACAGAAATTGCGAAGCAGTATCAGGTATCTGCAGATACGGCATACCAGAGGCAACAGGAGGGCGCCGTGCTGATTGATGTAAGAGATGAAGAAGAGCATGCAGACAAGTGTATAAAAGGAAGTGTATGTATACCACTTGACAGGCTTGCAGAAGAACTTCCCATGCAGTATCCGGATCAGGGACAGACGATTATATTTTACTGCACAAAGGGAATCCGAAGCCAGTCAGCAGTAGAGAAGGCGGTGGAGCTTGGTTATGTGGAAGTCTATAGTCTGGGAAGTATTGATAATTGGAGTTATGAATTTGAGTAAAAGGAGAATTGGAAAATGAAGATGAAAAAGCTTATGGCAATGTTTCTTGCGGGTGTGATGGCTGCAGGAAGCCTGTCTGGAATTACGACTGCCGCTGGTGCAGAGAAAGTAGAGGCATCAGAAACTGTAAAGGAGACACCGATTTATCTGGATACGTCTTATAGTTTTGAAGAACGTGCGGCTGACCTGGTATCCCGGATGACGCTGGATGAAAAACAGCTTCAGACAATCACCAGTAATGCAGCGGCAATTCCAAGATTGGGCGTGAAAGAATATAATTACTGGAGTGAAGGACTCCATGGTGTGGCAAGAGAAAAGGAAGACGGTGCGACATCTTATCCACATGGACTCGGAATTGCATCTACGTGGAACAAAGAGATGGTTTATGCTATGGGAGAGGCAATTTCCGACGAGGCTCGTGGATATTCCAACGAAAAAGGAAAAGGGCTTTCCTATTGGTCACCGACGATTAATCTGGCTCGTGATCCAAGATGGGGACGTGCGGAGGAAGGATATGGGGAGGATACATATCTGACCAGTATTCTGGCTCAGAATTATGTCAATGGTATGCAGGGAGAGGATGATACTTACCTGAAGACCATTGCTACATTGAAACATTTCCTGGCGAATAACAGTGAGTTTAATCGTCATAACGGAAGCTCCGAGGTGACGGACAAGGACTTGAGAGAGTATTATTCTTATACTTTTAAAAATGTAGTAGAGAATACAGATGTAGCGTCTGTTATGAGTTCTTACAATCGTGTAAATGGAATCCCGATGGGAGCAAATAAGTTCCTTCTTACAGATGTTCTCCGCAACACCTGGGGATTTGATGGATATGTAACCTCTGACTGCTGGGCAATCCAGGATATTTATCTGAATCATAAGTGGCAGCCGGAAGGAATGAGCCGTTCAGTCAATGCAACTGAAGCGACGGCATATGCGATGTCAGCAGGTTGTGACATCAACTGTGGAAGTACATATCATGTAAATGTGAAAAAAGCTGTTGAGCAGGGATTGATGTCAGAGGACGTGCTTGATAAGGCGTTGATCCGTCTTTTTACAGCTCGTATGAAGACCGGAGAATTTGACCCGGATGAGCAGGTTGCTTATAAGGGTGAGGAATACTCGTTTAAAAATCAGGTACATTCTGCAGAACATACACAGCTTGCAGAAGACATGTCAGATGAAGCGATCATTCTTTTGCAGAACAAAAATAATATTCTTCCACTTGGAAAGGAGCAGAAAAAGGTTGTTATCGTAGGGGAGATGGCACAGAGATGTACGCAGGGAGATTATAGTGCCTGGCCGCTTGCGAAGAATAAGTCCACACCGGTACAGGGAATTACAGCTGCAGCGAAGAGAGCAGATTCCGGAATTACGATAGATTATATCAACCATTATGGTGTGACAGATGCAAAGGGC
>CALFCS010000035.1 GCA_937950565.1 uncultured Lachnospiraceae bacterium | reverse complement strand
AACACTTGGCGAGGTATCACACGAGCCTAGTGAGAACATATGCCCTTGTGGTATACTATAAATTAGGTGATTATTGAATTTTGGACAATATATCTGCACTTTGTTCATTGACCGGAATTTTCAATAATACAAAAAAAACAGGAGGGAAATAATGAGAACAGGAGAAAACAAGAGAAGGAAGTTTCGATGCTGGATTTCCAGAGGAATGATATTTGTCATAGCAGCAGTTTTGCTGGGAGTGTCTATACCGCAGGCTGCTATGGGAAATGTGGATGCGGCAGATAAGGAAGAGATAATCGCACAGTCGGCAAGGACATTTGTTCATCCGGGCATGTTACATACAGCAGAGAGTTTTGCTTCTATGTCTGCAAACATAGAAGGGAAAGTACAGCCGGCATATGATACATGGAATGCATTGAAGACCAATGGATTCTCAGCGGCGGACTGGAAGCCGCGTGTGACAGAAAAGATCATAAGAGGAGGAGCTGATGATAATCGTGGTGGCTTTTTTGTTGATATCCGCAGGGCATACCAGACGGCGCTTGTGTGGAAGCTTGGCGGAAGCGAGAGCCATGGAGAAGCAGCGTGCCGGATTTTAAACGCATGGTCGGCCAAGAAGCCACCGGTGGAAGGGAATGCAGACCGTTTCCTGGCAGTGGGGATTTATGGGTATGAGCTTGCTAATGCAGCAGAGATTATGCGAGATCACCCGGATTTTGACAAAGAGGCGATGGAAGAGTGGCTTTTGGATGTGTTTTATCCGATGGCGGATGATTTTCTGACAAATCATAATGGCGCTCATTTTGGAAATTATTGGGCGAACTGGGACTTGTGTACGACAGCATCCATGATGGCGATTGGAATTTTTACAGACCGTGTCGATATCTATGAGCAGGCACTTGATTATTATAAAACAGGGATTGGAATGGGTTCCCTTTATAATGCGATGCCTTATGTGTACGAAGAAGGTCTTGCACAGTGGCAGGAATCCGGAAGAGACCAGGGGCATTCTACACTTGGAATCAGCCTGTGCGGGGCAATCTGTGAGATGGCGTGGAATCAGGGGGATGACCTTTATAGTCTGTCAGATAATCGCTTCCTGAAGGCGGCAGAGTACGTTGCGAAATATAATAATAATGAAGACGTTCCGTATAATCCGTATGAGCGTTATGCTGGCCAGAAAGGGAATAGTGAGTGGGGGAATGAAGTGAGTGGTGCTTCCAGAGGAAGTGTGCGCCCGGTGTATTCTCTTGTGTACAATCATTATGTAAACCGCATGGGGCTTTCGGCTCCAAATTTGGAGAAGGTGTTAAAAAATGAAGATGGCTCCTGGAAATTGGAGCTGGGACAAAGTAATGGAGATGAATTTGGATGGCAGACACTGACCTTTGCGGGAACAGGCAAAAAGTCAGAGGCAAAGAAGGTTCAGGGCGCTTTTCCGGATGGAGTATACCGGATACGTTCTGTACATACGGGCAAATCAATTGTAGCGGATGAAGAAGGAAATATTACTTCAGCAAGGCGCGGGATGAAAGCCGCCGAATGGTGGAAGTTTGAAAATACGGGCGACGGTGAGTATATGATTACAAATACGGTTACAGGACAGGTGCTTCAGACAGGAGCGACGACTTATTCCTATGATACGAAATATGAGACCGGAAAGAGAACGGGGGCGTTGAATCAGAGATTTGCTATGATTCCAAATACAGCAGGGGATTATCGGATTCTTTCTTCTATTAATGGATTTGCAGTATCTTTAAAGGATAATAAGGCAGAAGATACAACACCCGTTATGCAGTGGAAACATAATATGGGAGCCGGACAGAACTGGATGATTGAGACAAAAGCAGATGCAAAGAAGGCAGATAAATGGGTACAAGCGGATTTTGATTTTGATGATGAAACAAGTGGATTTGAATGTGAGACTGCAAAGGCATCCGGCGGACATACCCTTGTGGAGAGTCGCAGTGCAGAGCATGGGAAAGCAGTATATCTGGACGGCTCACAAGGCCAGTTCCTCACCATAACAGACTCGGCAGGCGGAAGTTTTCTTGCAGGAGTAAAGGAATTGACGATTTCTATGGAGGTGAAACCAGATCGTACGGAGACCAACTGGCTGTTCTACGCAGCGCCGGATGCATCTGCACAGAGATCGGGTTATGAGCATTATATTGGTGTTTTGCAGAATAATGGAACGATAACGGCAGAACGTTACAATAACAATGGAAAGCGACCGGCATCGCCAAGTGCACAGGCAGGAAGTGACTGGGGCAGGGAGGATGTAGTTATGAGTCAGGCTGGACTCGAAATTTATATAGATGGCAAAAAGGCTGCATATGAAAGCAGCTGGAATGCAATTGACAATATTCTGGGAGATTCAGGAATCCTGCAGATTGGTAAGGCGAACTGGGGAGACGGTGAATTTTACAAGGGATGGATTGATAATCTCACGATACGGACAATTGCGCTGAGTGATGAAGACGTGGCAAAGCTTGCGGCAGGAGAAGTCATAAGAGATCCTGATATCACATTAGATCCGGAACCACAGCCGCCGACACCGGTGAAGCTTCCATATGTAGATGTTGCAAAGGATGCGTGGTATTATGATGCAGTTGCTTACAATTATAGTAAGAAGACTATGACAGGTCTGGATGATACGCACTTTGGGCCGTCAGGTACATTGGTAAGAAGCCAGTTTGCGGCGGTATTGCATAAGATGAATGGGAAGCCGGTAATGGACTACAAGGCATTATTCTCAGATGTAACGAAGGGTGACTGGTTCAAGGATGCGGTACTGTGGGCCGCAGAGAAGAAGATCGTAACCGGATATACAGGAACTGGTTTGTTTGGGGCAAACGACCCGGTAACCCGTGCACAGATGGCAACGATGATGTATCGTTATGCAAAAGATTATAAGGAATATGATATCAAAGCAGGTGGCGATTACAGTACATTTCCGGATGCTGGGGATGTACAGGAATTTGCAAAGGATGCCATGAAGTGGGCGGTATCGGAAGGAATTATTACAGGAAAGACCATTAATGGACAACGCCTTCTTGACCCACAGGGAAGTGCAAATCGTGCAGAGTGTGCGACGATCATTCAGAGATTCATGCAGAAGTATGAGGTGGGTGAAAAATAAATGGTATACATAAAAACTATAGAAAGATATAAGAAATAAGTATTTGCCAGAGCATATCATTTGGTTTATCATAATAAGGATTGTTAAATGTAAAAGCAGTGTTTGATTATATGAGGAGGAAATGTAACGTGAAAGTAAAAAGATGTGTACTTCGCAGGGCTTTTACCGCTGCGCTTAGTGCAGCTTTGATTGGGACGATGGTTCCATCAGGTGTGCTGGCAGCAGGTGAAAAGAAGGATGTAACCGTAGAAATTGAGGATTTGTCCACAGAATATATGCAGAATCCTGTGGGAATTGAGCCGGATTCGATTCATTTTGGGTGGAAGCTTGCATCTAATGGAATCGGAACGAAGCAGACAGCTTACCAGATCCAGGTCACCGATGCAGAAGATGCAGTTGTATGGGACAGCGGAAAGGTGGAGGATGACAAGTCTGTTGGAATTGCCTATGCAGGAGAAGCATTAGAAGAAGGCAGTGCCTACAGCTGGAAGGTAACGGTATGGACAGAGAAGGATAAGAAGCTCACCTCTGAGACTGGAGTATTCGAGACAGCTGTTACGAATGACCAGGCATGGAAGGATACAAAGTTTATCCGCATGAACAGAAGCACGGCCGCACCAATCTTCCGTACAGAGCAGAAGCTTAGTGGCGAGGTACAGTCAGCGCGTCTTTATATTACTGCCATTGGCGCTTACCAGGCATATGTGAATGGAGAACGTGTGGGAGTTATGGAAGATGGTGAGAAGATTTATCACCATATGAATCCCGGATATGGGAATCGTAACATCAGTATGGGATATCAGACCTATGATGTGACAGATTCACTCAAAGGGGAAGAGGCGGCAGCAGTTTCTGTAATTGCAGGAAATGGCTGGACAAATGGGACGAATGACCTGAATCTGGGTACTACTGTCGGTCAGCCGGCAATAAAGGCAATGCTTCGGATTGCATACAAGGACGGTACTGTAAAAGATATTGTTACAAATACAACAGACTGGAAAGGTACATTGGATGGCGGCATTACCTGTAATGGTGTTTATTTTGGAGAAAATTATGATGCGCGCAGTGCAGAAGAGCTTGGTGATTTTACACAGGCCGGATATGACGACAGCAAATGGGTAAATGCATTGGGACAGGATGCATCACAGAATCCGTCTGGTGTGTTCTCTGATGTGGAGTTTGATGCAGTTACAGCCCAGGATGTACGGATTGTTGTATCGGAAACCGGTCCTGCGGTGTTAAATGACAATGAGAACCGTCTGCAGATTATGGAGCTGGAACTTCTGGATGCGTCAGGAAATAACGTGGCAAAAGGTGTGAAAGCAAAGGCTTCTAATTCTTTTGAGTATGGAACCCAGTGGAGAGTGGTGAATCTGACGGATGGAGATTATGGCATCGAGAGTGATGCCGGATATACGACAGAGATTCTGGATTATGGAAAGGAATTTTTGTCTATCGAAAATAAGCCGGTAACGATAGATTTACATTTTGACCAGGCAGTCAGCATAAGCGAGCTGAAGCTTTATGCCCGTACAAAGCTGGAATCTGTCTATCATAATGTATGCCCGAACTATGCGAAGGTATATTCTGTGCAGACATCTTCCGATGGCGGAAAGACATGGAAAGATGTAAAAGGAGCAGCAGGTGTAGATGCAGGCGTGCTGAAGAATACCGTTCTGGCAGGACAGGCAAGTATGGGAGAGACTACCTATGCAGGTGAAATACGTGCACAGGCGGCCACCCCTGGAAAGATTATTGATAAGTTCTCACAGAAACCAGTATCCTGCGTTCTTTATACAGGGAATGCAGCATCTTCATCACTGGCTGGTGGTGAGATAAAAGTAGATAAATATTATGCATATGAGACTCCGTCAGATAAGATGTATGCTGACAAGTATGAAGCTGTTGCAGAGAAAGATGATATTCTTGGAAAAGGAATCGAGCTGAAAAAAGGCCAGACCATGATTGTTAACATGGGTCAGAACCTGACTGCTGTACCGGAAGTGGAATTCTCCGCTGCAAGGGGAACACGTCTTACGATGCGTTTTGCCGAGATGTTAAATGACGGAAGCGCTGTTGGAAATGGCGCTACTCAGGCAGATGGGCCGAAGGGCTCCGTATACCAGAAGAGTCTTAGAAATGCACGTTCAAAGGTAGAGTATACATTTGCCGGAGAAGAGAAAGAGCATTATCAGACAACGATGTCCTTCTTTGGATATCAGTACATTGAATTTACGGCAACAGATGATGTGACGATTTATTCTGTGAAGTCAAAGGCATTGTCTTCTGTTACAGAGCAGACAGGACAGATTGAGACGAATAATGAAAATGTAAATAAGCTGTTTTCGAATACCATTTACGGACAATTAAGCAATTACTTTACAACAACAACAGACTGTCCGCAGCGGGATGAGCGTCTTGCATGGAGTGGAGATACCCAGGCATTTGCACAGACAGCCGTTTATAATTTTAATGCAGTATCTTTCTTAAAAGAGATACAGGATATTTTATCGGAAAATGCACGAATCAAAGGTTATACGCCATCCGTATTTGACGATATGACAGGATTCTTCAGTAACTGGGCTGCCGGATGGAGTGATGTACTGGTAGTGAATCCATGGGTGATTTATAATCAGACGGGAGATGTTTCTGTTCTTCGTGAGAACTGGGATGCCATGAACCATTATATGGAATTTATGAAGGCTCACGAAAGAGGTGCGAATCAGGCGCCGCTCAGTCTTGGCGGAAGCAACAATTACGGAGAATGGCTGTCCTTCCAGGGAACCTGTGTGGAAGTAATCTCCGATTACTATTATGGATATGTGGCACAGCTGATGGCGAAAATGGCAGGTGTGCTGGGAGATACAGAGAAGGAAGAGGCATACAGCCAGCAGTTTGAGGATATTAAGGATACATTTTTACAGACACACGTTACCTTCGAGGATGGAAATCTTGTAATCCATTCTAAGACAGGAAATACCCGCTATCAGTTCCAGTATGGCTCCGGTAAAGAGGGTGTGTGGGAAGATAATTCGCAGACTTCCCTTCTGTGGATGTTAAAGCTCGGCTTCTATGACAGTGAAGAAATGCGTGATGCGGCTGAAGAGCTTCTGATTGAAAATATTAAAAATGAGAATCCGGATGCGGGAAGTGTGCGTGCCGGATATGGAAAGAATACACTTGCAGTCGGCTTCCTGGGTTCCAATGTGATTACCCCGGTATTGTCCGATAATGGATACAGTGACGTGTCTTATGACCTTCTGCTTCAGGATGAGCAGCCATCCTGGCTCTTTGAGGTAAAAGCAGGGGCTACTACAGTATGGGAGCGTTGGAATTCCTACACACCTGGAGTTGGATTTGGACATAGTGAAATGAATTCCTTTAATCATTATGCGTATGGCTCTGTTCTGGAATGGATGTACCGCTATATGGCTGGTATTGCAGCGGATGAAGAGAATCCAGGATTCAAGAACATCATTCTCCAGCCGACACCGGATACGGGAGAAAAATATAACGAAGAAGAAAGAATTAACTCAGTAGATGCTTCTTATGAATCCTATTATGGAACAATCACATCCGGATGGAAGAGTGAGAAAGGGAAGATAACTTCTTATCATGCTGAGATACCTGCAAATACAAGTGCAGTCTTATACCTTCCGGTGGATGAAAATGCATTAAAAGGTTTTGAGGCAATCGAGGGAATTACATACGAAGGTATGGAAGAGCATAATGGAATGAAGACAGCAAAATTCCTTGTAGAATCCGGTGGATATGAGTTTGCGGTCAAAGACGGAAAGCTTACAGTGGATTATGCAGAAGGATATGGAGAGGGAGGAGAAGAACCTCCGGTACCGGTGAAGCTTCCATATGTGGATGTTGAGAAGAATGCATGGTTTTATGATGCAGTAGAATATAATTATCTTGCAGGGACGATGACTGGTAAAGATGCGACACACTTTGCACCGGCAGAGACTCTTGTAAGAGCACAGTTTGCAGCAGTGCTTCATAAGATGAACGAAGAACCGGAAATGAAGTATACAGACAAATTCTCTGATGTAACGGAGAGTGACTGGTTCAAGAACCCGGTTCTCTGGGCAGCAGAGAAGGGTATCGTAACCGGATATACAGGGACAACACTGTTTGGCTCAAATGATAATGTGACCCGCGAGCAGATGGCAACAATGATGTACCGTTATGCAAAAGATTATAAGAAATATGACGTGGGAGCAGACGGTGACTACAACAGTTTCCCGGATGCAGCAAGCGTACAGGTATTTGCAAAGGATGCCATGAAGTGGGCAGTGTCCGAAAAGATCATTACAGGAAAGACGATTGATGGAAAACTTCTCCTCGACCCGCAGGGAAGCGCTAACCGTGCAGAATGTGCAACGATTATCCAGAGATTTATGGAGAAATATGGAAAATAAATAGAAATAAAGAGTATGAAAAATGAGTCCACATGCAGAAGTGTGGGCTCATTTTTTTTGGCGGGGATTTAGGAATTCGTATCTGCCGGGAGTTCTAATTCAATGGTGGTTCCTTCCGGA
>CALFCS010000034.1 GCA_937950565.1 uncultured Lachnospiraceae bacterium | reverse complement strand
AATTAAAGGTTCTTGTTCTGAATATTAATAAGGGTTACAATCATGACCTGATGGACAAGTGCCGGACCTTGCGGGAGTATATGATCTATACAGATACCGTACGGAAGTACAGCAAACTTCTTTCCTTTCCGGAGGCAGTGGACCAGGCAATCAGCGAATGTATAAGAAACGGAATCCTGAAAGATTTTCTGGAAAAGAACAAAGCGGAGGTGCGGAGTGTGAGTATATTTGAGTATGATGAAGAAAAACACAGAAAGCATGAGCGTGAGATTGGAAGGAAACAAGGTCTGGAGCAGGGGTTGGAGCTTGGAGAAAACCGCATGGGTCGATTGATGTCTATTTTGATAAATGAAGGAAAGAGTGAGGAAGCTACACTTGCTGCAGAGGATGCTGAAAAAAGAAAAGAATATTATGAGAAGTATCGGATAAGAGAATTGTATGAAGATGAAAAGTAATTCTTATGAGATTGAAATGGTCTGCATGACCCATACGGGACATATTCGTGTACACAACGAAGACAATATTTCTTTTGATGGTTTTTATCTTCCGGAGGAGCATCAGTCTATGGGAGAACCGATGCTTTGCCGGCTGAAAGGCGGCAGCTGTGGGAAGGCTGCCGTTTTTGACGGTATGGGCGGTGAAAGCAGAGGGGAACTGGCGTCTTATACTGCGGCAAAGATGCTGACAGAAGAGATGGAAGAAGATAGATGGACGAGAGGAAAGCTTTTCCAGATGGTTGAAAGCCTGAATCATGAGGTGTGCCGGGTGGGAGAGGAACTTAAAATCGGCCGGATGGGAACGACGGCCGCGATTCTTGCGATGAATCCGGGAGAAATCTGGGCATGTAATGTGGGAGACAGCCCGATTTACCTGTACCGGAACGGGCAGTTAAAGATGCTTTGATGCATTGTCTTCAGATTGAAGAAGCAGAGGCAGAGCGCAGGAAGAATACAGACAGGGGGAATCGCCGGCAGAAAAAGAAGAGCAGACGAAAGATGGCGGCAGTCGGGATAATTGCAGGTATTGTGATTCTGGTAGCGGGAGCATTTGTAATAAAAGAGCTGATAAAGGATGTTTCACAAAGCATTGAGGAGACACGAAGGGTGGAGCAGACTTCCGGGCAGCAGGCAGATCGGCAGACGAATCAACGGGAAGCCAAATTATCGGATTATCCGGAGGATAAGACGGACAATTATACATGGAAGGTGCAGCCGGAAATAGAGGCAGACGATATTTATTATGTCAGGGCTTCAGACTTTCAAGGTTCTTCGATGAATGCAAATCAGAAGCAGTGGATGTCGTCCTATGCAGTCATTGAGAAAGAGAATGGAAAAGGGCTGATTTCCATGGATGGGGATATGAAGACGGAACTTTTATATAGTGGCGTGTATTCGGATCCGGTTTATGAATATACATTATCAAAATATGATGAAGCGACGGAAGAATGGATATGGGAAGGCCTGGAGAGTGACAATCTGCTTTCTGTGACACCGGACGGCACAGGAAAAGCCGCATGTCTATATTATTTTGAAAATGCGCTGCACAGCACAGCGGAAGAAGAGGACTCCGGCTGGAACGCGCAGGATGTAGCCGGGGTTATTCCTGTTCAACAATCGGAAAGAAGACTTTCAGCAGAAAGCGGCTGGCCGGTGGGAGGAATGGCTCCTTATGCCATCTATGGCGGCGGAAGGCTGGTGACAGATTTCATTTATGATGAATGCGGTTCGGAAAGTGATGGAATGTGTGCAGTCAAACAGGATGGAAAATGGGGCTATGTAAATGAGAGGGGAGAAATCATAATTCCGATAGAGTATGATGCTTCGTGGCTTAAGTATCTTGGGTTTCAGGGAGAAATGCAGAAATATTGTTATGCATTTTCGGAAGGGTATGTACCCTTATGTAAAGATGGGATATGGGAGCTTCGTGATAAGATGGGAGATATCGTCATTTTGCCGGGGACCTTTCAGGAAATCAGGCCGGTGTATCAGGGATGCTGCTGGGTGAAAAAAGATGGACTCTGGGGCGTGATAGAACTGAAATAATCGTTTTCCTCTGAGATAAATATAATTTAGATATACACAATGAAAGGGGCAATATAGTATAATAAAAAAGGCTTACATAGCAGATGCATGGCTGACAGTAGAAAAGAGTCTATGTCAGTCTTTTTTATGTTTGGAGGAAGGTGATGGATATAAATATGAAAGAAACAGATATTCAATACATAGAAGAGATGAGAAAAATCGTAGTAAGAGAAAAAGGCGACTGCTTCTGGAGGAAAATGATTGGGGCAATAGAAGAAAGCCAAAGAAAAAACTTCCTGGAAGGGTACAAATATGCAATCAGTCTTTTGGAAGATGGACTAGTACACGAAAATAACAGAAAATAACAGACAAACAATCTGGGTATGTGGGCCATCTGCTTATTCTTGATCCTGGTTTGTTATAAAACAGGACAGGTGAAAATACCTGTCCTATTTTTTGTCTCCGCAAATATCTTGAATAATCTGTTGTACATGCGCCAGTTGTCCGTCGGTAAGATTCGTGATCTCGAGGTAACGACGGTCATTTAATTCTAGCAAGTAATCAGTGCTCACACAAAAGAAACGCGAAATTTTTATAAGCATTTCTATGGAGGGAAGGATATTGTTGTTTTCCCAATTAGATACGGTCTGTTTTGATACATTTAGTTCACTGGCTAATTGAACCTGGCTGAGATTATAAGAAAGCCGCAGAGTTTTAATGGTTTCACCAAACATCAGAAGCCTCCTTTTTGACTAGTATTATCTATTTTTCTTTTTTTAGTGTACTTTGAATGGGATATATTTGCTAAATACTAAAGTATTTTTATGGTGGTCAATAAAATATTTTTGAAAGTAAGACAGGGTAAAAGATTGCATTGTACTGATTGCGCCTGCGTGTTACACTAAGGATAAAGACAGGATTACAGATACCGACGGGGGTGAGTATTGTGAAGAGGCAGATTGCAATGTATTCCGGATTGCATTTTCTGGTAGATTTTTTGTGTGCGGCCGCAATGTTTGGAATTTTTATACCGGGCAAATCCGGATATTTATGGATATTAATATATAATTTTTGTGCATTTGCACTCCAAATGCCGTTTGGCGTCCTTCTGGATATGCTGGATGGCTGTGGAAAGAAGCATTCGGCTGCTGAATATACGGTGCTTCTCGGCGTGCTTCTGACGGTTGCGGGAACATTTTCGCATCCGGTGATACTGGGGATTGGTAATGCACTCTTTCATGTTGGCGGCGGGGTTGCAACGATCAGAGAGGATTATGCAGGACATTTCCAGGGAACAGGTCTGGGTATCTTTGTTGCACCAGGAGCTTTTGGGCTTTACATAGGAACACTGCTTTCAAAAGCGGGATGGTGTGTGCAGAGCAGGGCAGTTGGAATTTTGCTGGTATGTATCCTAACTGGTCTGTTGCTTGCTGTCGGCCAGGAAAGCAGATGGGAATCCTGCGGATATGAGGAAAATGAAACGGCCGTGCCTTCAAAGTATGGTTTTCTGTGTCTGATTTGTCTGGGAGTCGTCATTTTACGCTCTTATGTGGGGATGGCGGTGGCTTTTCCATGGAAAAATACATTAGCGGCAGGCGTGCTTTGTGTGTCTGCGGTGGTTCTGGGAAAAATTGCAGGCGGTTTCTTTGCCGCAGGAATCGGGATGAAAAGGGCAGTGTGCAGTTCCCTGGCGGCAGCGGCATTCTGTTATGTGCTGTCAGATGTGGAAGTGTTTGGCGTGCTGTCATTGTTCTTTTTCAATATGTCAATGCCAATGACATTATATTTGTTGGTGAGAGAATACAGGAAGCTTGCCGGATTTGCATTTGGACTTTTGACATTTGGATTGTTCCTTGGTTTCCTCCCGGTTTATTTTGCGACCGGGAATCCTTTGGACGGACGGCTGACCGGATGTCTGGGAAGTATCGTGTCTCTGGTTTTCTTATATTGGGGTGTGAAGAGAAGTTATGTGGATGTATCTATGTAAAATGTTTGGGTTATCATTGCTTCTTACAGAATGTATCGAGTTTTTGATGGCCGCCTGTATGGGAGTGCGGAATAAAAAATCATTTTTTCTGATTTTTCTTGTCAATCTTCTTACAAATCCGGTAGCGGTGTATGCTGCATGGATTACAAGAATGCACTCGACGGGAAGCGGCGGACAGACAAAAGAAATTATTTATTTAATTATCGAAATATTAGTTGTGGTAATAGAGGGAATGATTTATCATTATAATATGAAAGAAAAGAAGCATCCGTTTTTGTTTTCTCTGTGTGTAAATGCGGTATCCTACGGTATCGGTCGTTTACTGCAGATTTAGGAGGTGTAAGTTATGAAAAAGCGTATTTTTGCGGTGTTATTCAGTTTGTTTATGGTAATGGCATACTCGGTGCCGGCGCGGGCAGATGTCATAGCAGAACCGGAGCCGAATCCGGCGGAGGTCGTAACCGGACTTCTGGTGTTCGTGGGTGTGATTGTGCTTGCGGTTGTAGTGACTACGGTGTTCCTGCTTTTGCGTTATTTTTCGAAGAGAAATGATGGAGAGTGAAGCTGTTTGAAATTTTAAAAGTGAAAAAGAAAAAGAGAATTCCTGCTAGGAGTTCTCTTTTTTGTATGTGGGTTTTTGTAAAATGTACGGGTATCCCACCTTTTAAAATAGAAAAGGGTATGCTATAATGGCTACATGACGAAAAAGACAAGAAGGAGTTATTGGTATGGATTTGATTAGGATTAAAGACTTATACAGACACAAAGAGGATTATCTTGATAAGGAAATTACTGTCGGAGGATGGGTCCGCAGTATTCGCGGCTCCAAATCATTTGGATTTATTGTTGTAAATGACGGTACTTTTTTTGAACCGCTTCAGGTTGTATACCATGATAAGATGGATAATTTTGATGAGATATCCCGGTTAAATGTAGGCGCGGCGATTCTTGTAAAAGGTACGCTTGTTGCTACGCCGCAGGCAAAGCAGCCGTTTGAGATACAGGCGGATGAGGTTGTGGTTGAGGGAGCTTCCGCACCGGATTATCCACTTCAGAAGAAACGCCACAGTTTTGAATATCTGCGTACGATTGCGCATCTGCGTCCGAGGACAAATACGTTTCAGGCAGTATTCCGTGTGCGTTCCCTGACGGCATATGCGTTCCATAAATTCTTCCAGGAGAGAGGCTTTGTATATGTGCATACACCGATTATTACCGGAAGCGATTGTGAGGGCGCAGGAGAGATGTTCCGTGTAACGACTATGAACCCGGCAGATATTCCGCTTACAGAGGATGGAGCAGTTGACTATTCCAAAGATTTCTTCGGCAAGGAGACAAGCCTTACGGTAAGCGGACAGTTGAACGGGGAGACTTATGCGCAGGCATTTAAAGACATTTATACATTTGGACCGACATTCCGTGCGGAGAATTCCAATACGACGAGACATGCGGCGGAATTCTGGATGATTGAGCCGGAAATGGCATTTGCAGATTTGGAAGATGATATGGACCTTGCAGAAGCAATGTTAAAGTATGTGATCAATTATGTGCTGGAGAATGCCCCGGAAGAGATGAACTTTTTTAATTCCTTTGTGGACAAGGGACTTCTTGACAGACTGAATAATGTCGTGTCGTCTGAATTTGCGAGAGTGACTTATACAGAGGCCGTGGAGATTCTGGCGAAGAATAATGATAATTTTGAATATAAGGTATCCTGGGGGACAGATTTGCAGACGGAGCATGAGAGATATTTGACGGAGCAGATTTATAAACGTCCGGTATTTGTGACAGATTACCCGAAAGAAATAAAAGCGTTTTATATGAAACAAAATGATGACGGGAAGACGGTTGCGGCAGTAGATTGTCTTGTTCCGGGAATCGGTGAGATTATCGGCGGAAGCCAGAGAGAGGATGATTTCGATAAGCTGGCGGCGAGAGTGAAAGAGCTGGGATTAAAAGAAGAGGATTACAGCTTCTATATGGATCTCAGAAAATACGGTTCTACCAGACATTCCGGATTTGGTTTGGGATTTGAAAGATGTATTATGTATCTTACAGGAATGGGCAATATCCGTGATGTCGTACCGTTCCCAAGAACTGTTAACAACTGTGAATTGTAAGAGCAAGAGAAAAGAGAAGGAGTTCTATGAATATTTTAGTCGTTGATGATGAGAAGGAAATTGCAGATGTTGTTGAGCTGTATCTTCAAAATGATCAATATAATGTATTTAAATTTTATACCGGAGAGGAAGCGCTGGCATGTATTGAGAACACCAAGATCGACCTGGCGCTTCTGGATATTATGCTTCCTGACGTAGATGGATTTCATATATTGAAACGTATCCGGGAGAAATATACATTTCCGGTGATCATGCTGACGGCGAAGACGGAATACATGGATAA
>CALFCS010000033.1 GCA_937950565.1 uncultured Lachnospiraceae bacterium | reverse complement strand
ATCCTGGTTGAAATATCCTTTCTGCATCCATCCCTGAAGCATCTCAGCAATCGGCGTCCAGTAGGTATCAAAATCAAAAGTACTGTTCCGATAAATTTATAACTAAGCCCTCCTACATAGATCAGCAGGCAGATAACCAGCGCCGTACAGATTGTCGTGGAAAGATTTGGCTCCATCAGGATAAGAGCCAGTGGAACCGCCGCCAGCGCCGTATATTTTATAATTGTCATTTTGTCATTAATATCTTCTTTATGCTCCATGATAAATTTAGCAAAAAACAAAATCAGTAGTATTTTAGCAAGTTCTGACGGCTGAAAGGTCGTAAATCCAAGATCAATCCATCTTCTGGCTCCGTTTACCTTCTGTCCGATTACAAGAACCAGAAGCAAACTTGATATCGCGGCGGCATAAATCAACCAGTATAATTCCAATATCCAGACATAATCCACCAACGATATAATTGTCATGATAATAATCCCCACAACAACACCAAAAATCTGTCTGCCCTGAAGACTTTCCTTCGCACTCCCAACGACAAGAATTCCAATCACCGACAGAATGAAAACCAGAAGCACCAGTGTAAACTTATAGTCTTTTAATTTATATGGTTTTGTAAAAAATCTTGATAATTTCACGTTTTATCTCCTGCAAATTGAATCAATATGTATGTCCTGTATATTTCTATGTTAAATTCTTCTTCTGTTAATTCCATATATTTTGACAAGGAACGGTAAAGCTCTCTTCGTATATTTTCATAGTCTTCCGGAGCACATCTTACTCTGTCGGAAGTTATCAATGTTTTCAAACGATCTTTTGCAACTGAAACAGAAGAACTTTTTAACATATTTTCAAGCCTCCTGCTCTTTCCGGAATACACTTGAAAATCTGGAAAAAATGTTTCCTTTTTTATTTAAATCCATAAATGGAACTTCTATTCCCATTAATCGCTTGCATATATTAGAATAAGCCTTTCCCGCCCTGGAATTGAGGCCGATTACCGGTTCTCCCTGGTTTGTCCCAATTACAACCTGTTCATCATCAGGAATCGCTCCAATCAGCGGAATGGAGAGGATTTCCCGCACATCGTCGACAGACATCATATCCCCCCTTTTCACCATATCCATACGGATACGATTAATGATCAGTGCGCTCTGTCTGATATGGTTCTTTTCCAGCAAACCGATAATCCGGTCTGCATCACGAATCGCGGACACCTCCGGTGTTGTCACAACAAGTGCACGGTCTGCGCCTGCAATCGCATTTTGAAATCCTTGTTCAATCCCGGCCGGACAATCCAGAAGAATATAATCAAATTCCTCCCTGAGTTCAGAGACAAGCTTTTTCATCTGTCCCGGCGAAACCGCTGTCTTATCTCTTGTCTGTGCCGATGGAAGAAGGTACAGATTTTCATAACGTCTGTCGCGGATCAGAGCTTGTTTCAACCGACAGGTTCCTTCTATTACATCTACCAGATTATATACAATCTGGTTTTCAAGTCCCATAACCACATCCAGATTCCTAAGTCCCAGATCTGTATCGATCACTACCACTTTTTTGTTAAATCCAGACAGCCCTGCCCCTATATTTGCCGTTGTTGTCGTCTTACCGACACCGCCTTTTCCTGAAGTAATTACAATAACCTCGCCCATGAATAACTTCCTCCTCTAACTGGTTTTAATTGAATATCTCCGATTTTAAGCTTTACAGGTCTCATGTGAAGCGCCGCGATTATGGCTTCATAATTTTCACTGACTCCTGCAATCACTGTTCCATATATAGTCCCCGTCACAACGACATTCCCTCTTGAGACAACTGTCGCCCCCTCTTCCACATCACCGATAATTACGATACTTGTTTCAGATTCGAGAACCTGTCTTCCTCTTAATGTACCTTTGTAGAACATTCCGTCTTTTGCATGAAGCGTATCCTTGCTGTCCTCCAATACTCTTTTGTATATCTTTTCCGTGGTTTCATCTTGCTCCAGCACACATGGAATATGGATTCCTGCAGCTTCTTCAATGATTTCCACGACCTGAAGTTCCTCATCTTTTGTGAAAGTACGGCCTGCAAATTGCACTACCATATCCGCATGGTCAAAAAAACGAGCCGATGCAGTGAATTTCTCCTTTACCGCACGAAGCAGAGTGTCGTATGGTATATCCGGATCAAAATACATGGTTATGCCGTATCTGTTACTTTTCAAAAAAACAGGACTCTTCACATACACTCTTCCTTTCTAGCCTTCATTCGAAGCGTTGGTGCCAATAGCTGCCGCTTTGCCGGTAGTCAGTTCCTCCTCCGGAACCAGTTTGTAATAGTACTTCATAACATCTCTGGCAACTTCACATGCATAGGTTGAGCTATATCCATTTGCAATACGGGTCGCAAATGCAATTTCCGGATTATCGCTTGGCGCAAATCCAATAAAAAGTGCATGGTCAGCATGTGTCTTACTCTGTTGTGCTGTACCTGTCTTCCCTGACAGTTTTAATGTGCTTCTGTTCAAATCAGTAAAAGAACTGCTGTGTGAGACAAGAACAACATTTCTCATACCATTATGAACCGCTGTCCATGTAGACGGCGAAACACTGTTTATCTGATTTTTTATCTTTGGTTCAAATTTTTCCACCAGTTTACCATCTACTGTTGTTACCTTATTAAGCAGCGTCAGGTCATATACAGTGCCTTTATTTGCCACAGCTGTCACATAACGTGCCAGCTGACTGGTCGTGTAGTTATTGGTCCCCTGCCCGATTGCAGATGGAATAGATGCCTCATCAGAAATTTCCGGTTCCGCTTCCGGAATCTCCATGCCGGAAGTTTCCCCGAGGCCAAACAGCTCCGCATATTTCGCCAGCGCTGTTGTACCGACATCACTGGAATAATATTTCGCAGTTACATCCCCGGTAGGATTATCTTTCCCGATTTCACTGATTCCATTATTTTTCAGACTCAGCCGGTATCCAACCTCATAAAAGAAACAGTTACAGGAATGTTCAATTGCCCCCGCCGCGTTCAGATTGCCATGTGCATTCGGATATGCCCAGCATTTTGGATTCGGATTCACCTTTTTGTACACGCCGGAGCATGGAAGGTATGTGTTTCCATCAATCACTCCCTCCGTAAGTCCCGCGATAGAAACCAATGGTTTATAAGTAGAGCCCGGCGCCGTCTTTTCCTGCGTTGCGTTATTGTAAAATGGCCGTGCATTATCTGTCAAAAGTTTATTATAATATGCAGAATCCATTGTATTCGCAAGCCGGTTATTGTCGTATCCCGGATAAGATACACAGGCGAGAACCTCCCCGGTCTTTGTGTCAGTCATAACAAGCGAACCGGTACAAGGCTCCATGGCAAGCTGGCCGGGTGTCAGCTCCAGTGTCTGGATCTTTCCACGAATAAAATCATAAGGGCCTGTGCTTCCGTCTGCCAGAGCCTGATACTGCGCGTCATCATACTCAAGAACTCCCTGCTCATAAAGAATCATACAAATCTGGCGTCCGGTCACATAACCTGAGCGTATCATATACCGGTATAAAAGCTTATCAAAGCTTTTACTATCCTTTAAATATTCTGTTATATATTCCACCAGTCCGTTGTAAAGCTCGCTGGAAGAAGAATATGCTTCTCCATCAGAAATATGCCCCTGAAGCTTTGAGGTATCTATCCAGTTTCTGGAAATTGCATAATTCAAAAATTCATAAATATTAATCGACTCTTCTTTCCAGGCTTTATAAGTTGCGTCATTTGTATCAATGGCATCACCTAATATAACCCCGGTGGTGTTTGTCAGCATGTCCGAAACAATATACGTCAAATATGCCTGCATTTCCTTTTCGACATCTTTGTAAGCAGCCGCCTGTGAATCTGCCAGAACCTGGTTGATATCCTGAATCCTTTTTTCTTTATATTCTATATAAGTATTATATACCTCCTTTTCAGTTGCTCCGGCATCTTCTTCACTAAAATGATTCATATCCAGAATTTCATTTGACAGAAAAGGATCATAGCGTTATATACATCACCAATCGGAATAATTGCATCACTGCCATCCTGAAGTCCTGATCTGTCATAATTCAAAATATTCTGAAGATTGGCAAGTAAAATACCTGCAAGCTCCTGCTCAATAATATGATAAGCAGCTTTTTGCAGATTCGCATCCAGAGAAAGGTACAGATCATTCCCCGCCTCCGGGTTCTTTTTATGCACAGTCTCAATAACTTTACCGACATTATTTACATACAGTTTGACTTCGCCTTTCTCTCCTTTTAAATAAGTGTCCATCGTCTTCTCAATACCGGCCTTCCCGACCGTATCGTTTTTGTCATATTTTTTCTGGTCCTGGCTGCTTAACGCATCATATTCCTCTGTTGATATCTGTCCGGTATATCCGATCACATTCGCGAAACACTGACTGTCATTATAACGCCGCAAAGATTCCTCCTCAATATTAACTCCCTGCAGACTGTCCAGGTTCTCCATAATAACCGCTACTGTCTCATCACTGACATCTTCCGCGATTGTCGTTGCAATATACTTCTGATATCCATTCAATGACATCGCATATCTTACATTGATAAGCTTAAGCACTTCATCTTTACTCATATCTTTTTGATTGATACCATAGCCATATCTTTCATCCGTGCAGAGATAATCAATTACATCTTCTGCCGACTGCTCTTTCTGCTTGTCTGAAAGCTCATCAATCGTCTTCAACCCATAGATGTCTGCAAGAAAACGAAGCCTTTGCGTCTTACTTTCGGATGCAAAAATATAGGAGTCATGATCCAAGATAATGCCAAAATCACTGATAACTGTATCTCCGTTTTTCTCTACCATATGAATAACAGTAGAAACAACTTTATTTAATTCTTCATTTTTCTGCTTTCTGTCGTCATACTCGCCATTATCTTCAATTGTAACAGAATAAGCAAGCTCATTATAAGCAAGAAGGACACCGTTCCGGTCATAAATATTGCCGCGGGTTCCTTCTACTTCCTTTGTCTTTTGAATCTGTAATTCATATTTATCAGCATAATCCTGCCCTTTTACGATCTGCAGGTAAAAGACTCTCTGCACTAATATGGCAGAAAGTATGCCAAATACAATTACCACAACAAAAACTCTTGTCTTTACAATTTCACTTATTCCCGATTTTATTCGTTCCCACAAATCAGACAAATTTACTTGCACTCCTTTGTTCTTCTGTCTCCAGTTTCTTGTTAATATACAAGATAATCTGGTATAAAATTAAAGTTGCCAGTATCGTATAGATCAGCTCCGGCAGAATGATATGAATCAAATGCTCTGCAAAAGCGAAATCTCCCCGCAGAATATAACTGCAGAAACAAGTCATCAGTCCATAGAACAGTTCGCTTGCGCTAATAAGCCCTATGGGAAGCTTTATATCATCATCAAAAAACAGCCTCTGGAAAAAACCGTTTAAATACCCGATTGCCATATACAAAAGCATATTAAACCCCAGAGCCTGTCCCCAGAACAAATCTGCAAAAAAACCACATACAAGCCCTACATATATTCCGGTTCTTTTTCCCCTCATAAACCCAAAGGAAGAGGTTACAATAATAAAAAGATTCGGAACTACCGATGCAAATGCAAAATGAGGAAATACAGCGCTCTGCAGTAAAAAGCATATAACAATAATGAAAAATGTGATAACTTTCCTTTTCATCAGCTGTCTTTCTCCTTCGTCATATCTTCTTTGGTTTTCGTAATTACCAAAACCTCCTGCAGTTTGCTGAAATCAACGGCAGGTGTAATATATCCGGAACGAGTCAGATTATTGGAATCCACCTGGATTTCACTAATATATCCAATAAAAATTCCCTGTACAAACCGGTCACTCACATGAGAAGTTACAATCTGCTCTCCTACGGCAATCTCATTCTCATTATTCGCCAGCTTTTCAAAACGGATCCTGCCATCGGAAATCAATTGCAGATCTCCACGAATCACACATGTATCAGAGGTTGATAAAACCATAGCGCTTACACTGCTCGCATCGTCAATAATAGAACGCACTCTGGCATAATCGGGACCAACCTCTGTCACAATACCAACCAGACCGCTTCCTGCAAGCACATTACAGTTTACCTTAATCCCGTCTCTGCTTCCTTTATCAATCGTAAAATCACTGAACCAGTTTGTACCGTTATTCGCAATTACATGAGCGCCTACCTTATCATAATCCGAATAATTTTCATCTAATTTGTAAAGCTCTCTGAGCCTGTCCAATTCATACTGCTCTTGTCTGAGTCTCGTGTTATCAATCGTAAGCTCATCTACTTTTTCCTGAAGCACCTGATTCTTCCCACGCATTTCTTCCAGTGTCTCAAAATTATCAGAAATATCACTCATCCAGCGTCCAATATAACTGATTCCCTTCTGCATGGGAACAACCGTATAATTTCCAATGAGACGCATCGGCCCTCTGATATCCGCAATCTGCTCAATCCCAAGCAGTACAACACAAAAAACTGCCAGAATGACCAATAAATATTTACTTGGAAGTGATGACTGTTTCTTAATCTTCATGTTATCTCATCCACCTATATCTTTCATCCAGCATAGAATATGCCAGCTGTCTTAAATCTTTTGACATAATAATTTTCTTTAATCCGTTTACCGCACAAATATCCGGCTCATCGGCAGTTTTTGCCGGAATTCCAAGCGTAGCTCCAATATAAGAATCAAGCTCCGGCGTATTTGCAATCCCTCCGGTAAGGTAAATTCCTTCCTCATAAATAACCTTTCTCACCTCCGGAGGCGTCCGGTCTAAAAGCGAGTGCACAGCATCAATACACTCCAGAAGCGGCTCACGCATAGCGGCACGTACCAGATTGACAGAAATCGCCTTCTGCATCGGCACGCCGGTAATCAAATCTCTTCCGGATACCATAAACGCCGCCTCAGCATCTGCTGTAAACACCTCAAAGCGCTGTCTCAGAGCTTCTGCCGTATGACTTCCAATCAGGAAATCGTGACTGTTCCGGATCAGGTTGATGATTGCCTGGTCAAACGTCCGTCCGCCGATGGGAAGGAGACGGTTAAAAATCATACCTCCGCCTGCAATCACAGACAGTTCAGTTGTCTCTCCTCCAAAATTAGCGATAAAAGTCCCTTTACTTTTCTGCACATCAATATCCATGCCAATTGCATCTGCGATTGAACGCTCCACAATATTTACTTCCTTTGCACGTGCGTTCGAATGGATAACCAGGTCAAAGAACGCTTTTTTCTGAACCTCGGTTACATCTGTCGGAACCGCGATCACATATTCCGAACCCCGGTTAAACTGCCTGCCTTTCTTTAACAGACTCTGAAGGAGAAACTGCATATCATTAAATCTTGAAATCACACCCTCCCGCATAGGAAATGCGACCTCAATATTTTCCGGTGTCTTTTCAAACATGTGATAAGCATCATCTCCGGTAGCCAGTATTTCCTTTCTGTTTCTTTCAATTGCAATAACGCTCTTTTCTTTCCAGATTACGTCATGCATCTTATCGTATACTTTTATATCGTACGAGCCCAGATCAAGCCCATATGTGTTTTTTGCCATACCTGAAAATCCTTTCTACAGCATGCCCTCGTTGAGAAAGCTCACATAACAATTATTGCCAATGATAATGTGGTCTAACAGTTCAATTCCAATCAGAGCGCCCGCCTCCTGAATACGTCTTGTAATCAGCCTGTCCTCTTTGCTTGGAGAAGGGTCTCCGCTCGGATGGTTATGCATAATTATAATAGACACTGCATTTTTCTGCAACGCTTCTATAAACAGCTCTCTCGGCGTAATAATCGTCGCATTAACAGTTCCTTTTGAAATATCTGTTTCCCCGATCAGCTTTGCCTTGGAGTTCAACATAAGAAGCTTCATATGTTCCTGTCTCTCATGTCTCAAATCTTCCATATAATATCTGGCAATGGAATCCGGATTGCTGAAGCTAAGCGTTTCCTTCGCACAGGCCTTTGACAGTCTTTTGGCCAATTCTGATATACAGGATATCTGAATCGCTTTCACCCTTCCAATCCCTTTGATACGCATGAGACGTTCTCTGTCAAACTGGTGAAGGCTCAAAATACCGCTTTCGCCGGTATGATAAAGAATTCTTTCCGCAAGTTCAAGTGCGTTTTCTCCCCTTGTCCCGGTTCTTAAAAGAACCGCCAGAAGTTCTACATCACTCAAGTTCTCAGCGCCGCGCTGTTCACACTTTTCATAAGGCCGCTCCATATCCGGCATTTCTTTTATCTTATTTGACTGACTCATATATTTCTTCAGATTCGATGATGTTCTTTTTAAGAATTACAAGAAGCGGTAAATGAAAATCGCAATAATAACACCAATAATGCTTGCAATCGTGATTTTGATATTCAGACCAAAAGTAATGATTAAAAGTCCAAGATTCAGTACAATTGGTTCATCCAGACCAAACGTCTGTCCATATCCAAGCCAGCTGAGCGCCGATACGCCTTCAGCAAGCATCCCGATAAATCCCCCAAGTACGATTCCTGTTAAAATCAACAGAAACAGCGCCCAGGCATTTTTGCTTCCTGTTCCCTTCATATGTACTCCTCCTCACACTTTCTCTCTAGAAAACTCACTACATTTTATCATATTTCCCAAAAAGTGTATATACTTATACCATTAAAAATTTCTTAATCCTGCTCTTTGATGTCGAAAGGACGGTAAAATCTGCTGACAGCTTCTGCTGCTTTTAGTCCGTCTGTGGCGGCTGATGTAATTCCGCCCGCATATCCCGCTCCTTCTCCGCATGGATAGAGTCCCCTCACACTGCTTTGGAAGGATTCATCTCTTTCAATCCGGACCGGGGAAGACGTTCTGCTCTCCACGCCAGAAAGCAAAGTATCATCTGCCGCATACCCGGGGATTTTTTTATCAAATGCCAAAATCCCCTCCTCGAGTGATTCTGAAATATATTCCGGGAAAATGCTTCTCACATCCGCCCAGTTATATGCGCCCTTCATCTGCGGCGTCAGAGTCCCTTCCTGCTTTGATGGTCTTTTCTCCCTAAAATCCTGAAACCGCTGCACCGGAACTTTTCCCTTCCCGGCACGGTAAGCTTTCTCTTCCAATGCCCGCTGAAATCTCATACCACTTAAGACATCTGATTCATTTTCCTGGTATCCAGCATAATCCTCAGGAGTTACAGTTACAATCACAGCGCTGTTTGCATGCTCTCCACTTCGTCCGCTGTAGCTCATCCCGTTTACAACAAGCCCGCCCTCTTCTGAGGAAGCATTTACCACATAGCCTCCCGGACACATGCAGAATGTGTAAACGCCGCGGCCATTTTCCAGATTGGCAGTAAGCTTATATGCGGCGGCAGACAATCCTTTTACCTGTTCAGCGCCATACTGCGCCTGATTAATCAAAGTCTGTCTGTGCTCCACACGGACACCCACGGCAAAAGATTTTGGTTTCATCGTAAGACGGTGTTCGTGAAGCATGGAAAAGGTGTCTCTGGCACTATGTCCGATTGCGAAAACCGCTACATCTGTGTTCAGAAGTTCTTCCTTTCCAGTCTTCGTATCACAGAGTGTAAGACCTGTAAGCTTCACCTGTCCATGGTCCGGAATCGTATGAATATCCGTAACCTTTGTGTGAAATCTCACTTCGCCGCCCATTTCACAGATTGCATTTCGCAGATTCTGCACAACCGACACGAGAATATCTGTTCCAATATGGGGTTTATTCTCATACAGAATGCACTTTGGCGCCCCATGCTTTACAAATAAGCGCAGCACTTCTCTGTTTCTTCCATTTTTGTCATGGGTCAACGTATTTAATTTTCCATCTGAAAAGGTCCCGGCTCCGCCTTCGCCAAACTGTACATTGGATTCCGGCTTTAATACTCCGTCTTTCCAGAACTCCTCTACATCCTTTGTCCGCTCCTCCACGCACATTCCTCTCTCCAGAAGAACCGGACGGTATCCCATGCGTGCAAGCTCATATCCACAGAAAAGACCGGCTGGTCCCGTGCCGACGATAACCGGCCGATGCGCAAGCGCACAAGAACCGGAAGGCACAATTTTATATACCGGTTCTTTCTCTTTTTTTGTAATATTTTTATTTTTATTCTTTTTCAAAACCATTTTTTCACAGGTGATCTGCACATCTACTGTAAACACACGGAAAAGCTCTGGTTTCTTTCTTGCATCCAGAGATTCTTTTTGAATTTCATAAAAAATCAAATCCTTTTCCCGAATATGAAGCATCTTTATTATCTTTTGCTTCAATGCATCTTCCCCCTGCACCAGAGGAAGCTTTAGCTGTTGAATTCGAATCATATTATTCTCCTATCTCACTGCATGTATGCCTGCCAGATATCCGGTTGCCCATGCCCACTGCAGATTATATCCTCCGCAGATTCCGTCTGCGTCCAGAAGCTCTCCCACAAGATATAACCCCTTCACAAGCCTGGATTCCATCGTCTCACAATCAATCTCCTTCAGGTTGACACCACCTGCGCACACCTGTGCATGTTCAAATCCATTCGTACCGCTGATTGGCAGAGATACCCTTTTACAGCATCCGGCAATTCTTTGCAAATCATCCTCTGAAAGCTTCCTAAGCCATGTATGAGGACGGATATCCGCAAGTTTCAGAAGTACCGGAATTAGTTTTTCTGCAAAAATCCCATTCAGACATGCTCCAATCTCTGCATCCGGCTTTTCCTTCCAAAGCCGTCCAAGCAGCGATGCAAACTCTTCCTCCTCTATTTCCGGCAGGAAATCAATAACTACCTCTGCCTGTCTGCCCGCATCTAATGCCTTTGCAATATAACGGCTGATCTGAAACGTCGGAATCCCGGATAATCCATATGCAGTAATCTGAAGCTCTCCTGTATCTTCCCCACAGAAAACACCATCTTCATATGCCTGGATTCTCGCATCTGTCCTGACACCTGCAGCCTTTGCAAAAGGATTTTCCTGTACTTTCAACTGCACAAGCGCAGGAACAACAGGAATTAATGTATGTCCAAAGGATTCTGCCAGCTTGTACCCGCTCCCGTCAGAGCCCAGCACACGGGATGCTTTTCCTCCGGCGGCAAGAATCACTTTATCCGCATAGTATTTCTTCTTATCTGTAAAAATACAAAAACCTTTCTTTTCCTGCAGGATCCCTGTAACATGTATATCCGTATCGATTCTGATTCCGAACCTCTCTGCCTCCTCAAGAAGAACCGTAAGGACAGCCGAAGCCTGGTTACATCTTGGATAAACATACCCATTCCTCGATTTTGTAAGAAGCCCCGCCTGCTCAAAAAAAGCACAAGTATCCGGATATCCGAATTTTCCGATTATATGTTTCACGGAATGCATATCGTTACTCCGAAAGCAAGAGCTTTCCATATATTCATTTGTGAGATTACAGCGGCCATTTCCGGTAGAAAGGATTTTCTTTCCTGCCATATTTTTATGCTCCAGTACAAAAACCTCTGCCGTCTTGTCCGCTTTTGCAGATGAAATTGCAGCCATAAGTCCGGATGCGCCGCCGCCTACTACCCCGATTGTTTTCATTTCGTCTCCTTCACAGTCCTTCCACAGCTCTCTCCCGGCATTATGAAAAATCAGTAACCAGACCTTCTCTTACCATATATTCTAATGACATCAAAATACCAAGCTTTGCATGCTGCCAGGTAAGTCCTCCCTGGAAATACACCGCATACGGTGGTTTGATCGGGCCGTCTGCGCTCAGCTCAATGGAGGAACCCTGCACAAATGCTCCTGCCGCCATAATAACGTCACTGTCATAACCCGGCATTGGCCATGGTTCCGGAACAACATAAGCATCCACCGGGGCCGCCGCCTGAATTCCTTTGCAAAATGCAATCACACCCTCCGGTGTACCAAGCTCTACTGCCTGAATAATATCATGACGGCTTTCCTTTCCGTCTGGTATTACAGGATACCCGAGGTTTTCATAAATATTTGCCGCAAATATCGCACCCTTTAATGCCCCTGCAACAACGGTCGGTGCAAGAAATAAGCCCTGATAAAAGGAACGCATGACTCCAAGCGATGCACCAACTTCCTTTCCAAGACCCGGAGAAGTCAGACGATAACCACAGGCGTCAATCAAATCCCTGCGCCCTGCAATATATCCGCCGATTGGTGCAAGACCCCCACCCGGATTTTTGATCAGGGAACCTACTACCATATCCGCACCTACATCACTGGGCTCCAGAAGCTCAACAAATTCACCGTAACAGTTATCTACCATGCAGATGACCTCCGGTTTGATTTCCTTTACAAAAGCAATTAATTCACCAATTTGTTTTACGGAAAAGCTTGGCCGTGTCTGATATCCCTTTGAACGCTGCACGGTAACAATCTTTGTTCTGTCATTCATCGCCTCTCTGATTTTTTCATAATCAAAGCTCCCATCTGCAAGGAGATCAACCTGCGAATAAGTAATGCCATATTCCGCAAGTGAACCCGAAGACGGACGGATTCCGATTACTTCCTCCAATGTATCATATGGCTTTCCTGCCGCAGAAAGCAGCTCGTCGCCCGGACGTAAGTTCGCACCAAGTGCAAGGGCGAGCGCATGTGTTCCACAGGTAATCTGCGGCCTTACAAGAGCGCTTTCCGTATGAAATACATCCGCATATACAGCTTCCAGAATATCTCTTCCCGGATCATTATACCCATATCCGCTTGCATAGTGGAAACAGTTTTCATTTACCTGATTCTTCTGCATGGCAGCGATAACCTTCATTTGATTATATTCCGCAATTTTATCAATTTCTTCAAAACGCTCCTTTAATTGGCCCTCAAATTTCAATCCAAACTGATATACTTCCTCACGGATTCCCAACTCTTTATACAAACTTTCAAGTTCTTTCATTCCTGTTTGATTCCTTCCTGTTATCTGATGTTCTATCTCGTTCTTGACATCGCTTCCATAATTTTTGTTTTCAGGCTTGCACACTGTGCATCAAGCTCCGGATTAAAGGGCGGGATATCAAGCACGATATCCGCTGCTTCGCGAAACTGTCTCATATCATATAAAAGCGCTGCCTTATTAAGCTGATAAAGATACAGTTCCCCTTCTAACCGTATCAGTGGTTCAAGCCGCAAAAGCTCTTTGTACGTCATTTCAGCATTATGACTTCTCGCATACACTTCCATAAGTGTGTTCATCTTTTTCAAAAATCTGGAACCTCCAAATAATCTTCGTAACATAATACTCCCTCCAGATGTTTCAACATCGTATCTAATATTCTCTTTTCATCATAGTTTTCTGCCTTTTTATCAATCCAGATAATGTCTTTCTCCCTCTTAAACCAGGTAATCTGTCTTTTGGCAAAATGTCTTGTATCCCTTTTAATTCTATATACAGCCTCATCCAGACTACATTTTCCCTCCAGATAATCAAATATTTCTTTATATCCAAGCCCCTGCATGGATACCATATCACTTGTATACCCCTTCTCTTTTAAGAAACGCACTTCCTCCACAAGCCCCTTCTCCATCATCTGATCCACGCGCAGATTAATCCGGTCATAAAGATTTTCCCGGTCATCATTTAACACAAAATAAACAAACTGATAAGGGGATTCCTTCTGGCGCTCTCTTTCATTATGCTCGGAAATCCTCTCTCCGGTTAATTCATAATATTCCACTGCCCGGATAACACGCTTCACATTATTTGCATGAATGACCTCTGCAGATTTCGGATCTATACACCGAAGCTTATCGTGCAGAGCTTCTGCTCCATGTTTCTGCACAAATTCAGAAAGTCTCTTACGTATCTCCTTATTTCCATCATCCTGTGTAAAATCGATGTCGTATAATAGCGCCTGAATATAGAAGCCTGTCCCACCTACAACAATCGGAATATGTCCGTTTGCATAAATCTGCTCCACCGCATCTTTTGCCATCTGCTGAAAACGCACGACGTGAAATTCCTCTGATGGCTCCAGCACATCTACAAGGTAATGCGGAATTCCTTCCATCTCTTCCGGAAGAATCTTCGCAGAGCCAATATTCATATATTTGTATACCTGCATGGAATCGGCAGATATAATTTCTCCGCCGATTGCTTTTGCAAGTCCGATAGATGCCTTTGTCTTTCCCACAGCAGTGGGGCCTGTAAGGACGACTAATGGTCTTTTCATCATTCACACAATCCTTTTAAATTTCTTTTCCAGTTCCCGTTTGGACATTGCAATAATCGTCGGTCTGCCGTGCGGACAATGATACGGGTTTTCTAATGTAAGCAATTCACCGATCAGTGCATCCGCTTCCGCTGCAGACAGCCGCATATTTCCTTTTACCGCCGCCTTGCAAGACATGGATGCAATCTTCTCGTCAATCAAACTTTCCGGCGCATTCCGGCTGATTCCATCAGACAGACCATCCAGCATCTCAAGGAGCAATTCTTTCTTTGCGATGCTGAACAGATTATCGGGCACGGCACGGACTGCATAGGAATCCTGACCAAATTCTTCAAATTCAAAGCCGATTCTCGTAAACTGTTCCATATATGTCCTAAGCAGTTCTGCCTCCTGAATTGTCAGATTCAAAATAATCGGCGGATGAATCATCTGAGAGGTAAATTCTCTTGTGCGCATTCCCTTTAAAGTCTTCTCATAAAGCACACGCTCATGTGCGGCATGCTGATCGATAATGTACAAATTATCATGATACTCCACAAGCCAATATGTGTCAAATATTTGTCCGACAATCTTGTGCTTGTCCCTGGCTTCTTCCTGCAAAAGTCTTTCCTCGAAAAGAGTCATCTGCCTGGGTTCACAGTCCGGCGCTTCCTCTTCCTTCTTTTTCGGCCGGGCTTGATACGTCACAGCCTCACGGATCCGGTCTGCCTGCCGTTCCGGTTTAAACACTGCTGTTTTGTCCTTAACTTCCGCGCTGGAATTGCGTTCATGGTAAGAAGCGACTCTTTTTTTCATTTCTTCCATAAAATAATTCAAATCTCTTTTTTCCGGCGGAGGTATGATACGTTCTTCCCGTTTTACAGATGCGTTGTCTGTCTCCGGCTTTCCCTTTGGCTCCGGCTCCAGCTTAGATACTGGCTCCTTCTTCGGTTCTGGTCCTGTCTTAGACATTGACTCCGGTGTGATTCCCGGCACAGAATCAATCGTCACTTGTGGAATCAGTTCTTCTCTGTGAAGACCCGCATTTACAGCCTCATAAATAGCATTATAGACTTCCTGCTGATTTCCAAACCGGACATCCATCTTCGTCGGATGAACATTCACGTCTACCTGTTCACCATCTACAGAAATATTCAATACAACAAATGGGTATCTGTGCTGCATGGAAAAATCTTTATAACCGTCTTCAATTGCCTTTGACACCAGACTGCTTTTGATATACCGGTTTTCTACAAAATAAGTTTCGAAATTCCGGTTTCCCCTGGAAATCACCGGCTTTCCAAGATATCCTGTAATACGAATCCCGTTTTTATCATAATCTGCATTTAAAAGATTCGATGTAATCTCTCTTCCATAAATGTGATAAATGACATCCTTCAAATCTCCATTCCCGGATGTGTGCAGCTTTACCTGCCCGTTATTGATAAAACGGAAGGAAACCTCAGGATGTGATAAAGCAATTCTGGTCATCAGATCCCCTACATGTCCGGCCTCTGTCATAGGAGTTTTCAAGAATTTCTTTCTTGCCGGAGTATTGTAAAACAGCTGATGGACCAGAAAAGTCGTGCCATCAGGCGCACCTGTCTCTTCAAAACTTTCCTCTTTTCCTCCGGAAATGAGGTATCGGATTCCATATTCGCTGTCTGGCGCTTTACTTACAAGCTCCACCTGTGCAACGGCTGCAATACTTGACAATGCTTCCCCGCGGAATCCAAGTGTTCCAATATGTACCAGATCGTCCACTGTCCTTATTTTGCTTGTAGAGTGTCTCAGAAATGCGGCACGTACATCCTCTTTCTCAATTCCGCATCCATTATCCATAATGCGGATGAAAGAAATCCCGCCGTCTTTAATCTCAACTGTCACTGCTGAAGCTCCCGCATCCACAGCATTTTCCACTAATTCCTTCACAACAGACGCCGGTCTCTCAATCACCTCTCCGGCTGCTATTTTATCAATCGTTATCTGGTCTAATGCCTGAATCTTACTCATGTTTACCACCTATTTTTCAATTTACTCTGCAGCTGATACAAGGTATTCAGCGCTTCTATCGGTGTCAGATTACTGATATCGAGCTCCTTTAATTCCTTCAGTACATCATCATCTTTTACGGTATCAAAAAGCGACATCTGTGCCAAATCCACTTCATCGTATTTCTTCGTTTTAATTTTCGGGACGCTTCCCTGAACTGCAATATCTTTAATCCTTCCGGTAATGTCTGTATGAATTAGTTCTTCAACAATCTCCTTTGCACGATTTATCACGGTATCCGGAACTCCTGCAAGCCTTGCCACCTGAATTCCGTAGCTCTTATCAGCGCCACCCTTTACAATCTTCCTGAGGAAAATAATATCGTCTCCTTTTTCCTTTACGGCAATACAGTAATTATTTACATTGTTGATTTTTCCTTCTAGTTCTGTCAGCTCGTGATAATGGGTCGCAAAAAGAGTCTTGGCGCCCAGAAGCTTGCTGTTACTGATATGCTCAATAACCGCCCACGCAATACTCAACCCGTCAAAGGTACTGGTTCCTCTTCCGATTTCGTCCAGAATCAGAAGACTTTTACTCGTTGCGTTCCGAAGAATATTCGCAACCTCTGTCATTTCAACCATGAAAGTACTCTGTCCACTTGCAAGGTCATCGGAAGCTCCCACCCGGGTAAAGATTCTGTCCACCAGGCCAATGTCAGCGCTTGATGCAGGAACGAAGCTTCCTATCTGAGCCATTAGGACAATCAGTGCTGTCTGGCGCATATAGGTTGATTTTCCCGCCATATTAGGTCCGGTAATAATTGCGATCCGATCCTTTTTATCATTCAGATATGTATCATTTGAAATAAACATATCATTCGGAATCATTTTTTCCACAACCGGATGACGGCCGCCTTTAATATGAATGACACCTTTTTCATTTATTTTAGGCCTTACATATTGATTCTGTTCCGCCACAAGCGCCAGTGCCGCAAAGGTGTCTATCTGGGCAATAATTCTGGCCGATGACTGGATTCTTAACACCTCTTTTGCAACCGTATCACGCATCTCGCGGTAAAGCTCATATTCTAATGAATAAAGTCTGTCTTCCGCGCCAAGAATCGTATCTTCCAGTTCCTTTAATTCCGGGGTAATATACCGCTCTGCATTTGTAAGCGTCTGCTTTCTTGTATAATAATCCGGCACCATATTTTTATAGGAATTCGTAACCTCAAGATAATACCCGAACACCTTATTATATTTGATCCGCAGGTTTTTAATCCCCGTCTTTTCCCGTTCCTTCTCTTCCAGCTTTGCAAGCCATTCCTTTCCTTCAGACTTTGCAAGCCGAAGACGGTCTACCTCTTCATTGTAACCGTCCCGGATGATCCCACCTTCCCGCATGGCAAGCGGCGGTTCGTCAGCGACCGCTGATTTCACAAGCTCGCACAAATCCTCCAGCGTATCGAGTTCCTGATAAAGCTCTGTAAGAAGTGGACTTTTCATTTCTCCTAATATGTATTTGATATGGGGCAACATCGCCAGAGAACTCTGAAAGGCAATCATGTCCCGTGGATTCGCAGACTGATAGGTAATCTTACTGACAAGCCGTTCCAGGTCATATACCGGAGACAGATATTCCCGGATTTCCTCTCTCGATATAGCATTCTCCTTAAGCTCCGCAACCGCATCCAGACGTTTTTCAATCGTTTCTTTGTCAATTAGAGGCTGCTCAATATATTTTCTAAGCGTCCGCGCTCCCATAGCAGTTTTCGTCCGGTCAAGCACCCATAACAGAGAGCCTCGTTTCTGCTTTTCCCTTAATGTCTCACAAAGCTCCAGATTTCTCCTTGTAGAGCTGTCGAGAAGCATGTACTTTCCTGTAGTATAGGGAGTCAGCTTTGACATATGGGAAAGGGAAGTCTTTTGCGTTTCCTTTAAATAGATTAACAGCGCCCCGGCCGCGATCACGCCACAGTCGTAATCAGAAAGTCCAAGTCCCTCCATTGTGCTGACCTTAAAATGTTCTTTTAAAGTTTTTCCGCAAATCGCATCGTCAAAATACCAGGAATCCAGAGAATAGATGGTAGTTCCAAGCCGGTTTCTGATATCATCAATGTCCATGCCACTCATAAAAAAAGCCTCATTGCAGATGATTTCAGAGGGCATAAATTTATACATTTCATCAAATAATTTGCTGCTGCTTTCAATTTCTGTCACAAAATAATCTCCTGTTGTGACATCTGCAACAGACACTCCAAAACGGTCTGCCATGTATACAATACACATAATATAATTATTTTTTGATTCATCAAGTGCCTGTATATCCAGATTCGTTCCAGGTGTAACAATCCGAATTACTTCCCGCTTGACGATTCCCTTCGCGGTAGCAGGATCCTCCATCTGTTCACAGATAGCTACCTTATATCCTTTTGACACAAGACGGTTTAAATATCCGTCAACCGAATGAAAAGGAACGCCACACATGGGCGCCCGTTCTTCCAAGCCACAATTTTTCCCCGTAAGCGTAAGCTCCAGCTCTCTGGATGCAGTTATAGCATCGTCAAAGAACATTTCATAAAAATCTCCCAGTCTATAAAACAAAATACAGTCTTTATACTCTTCCTTAATTTTCATATACTGCTGCATCATAGGTGTTAATTCAGCCACGTTAGTTTCTCCTCTTTTGTTTAAAGTTTTTCAGTTTATTATAGCATTTTTATACCAGATTTTAAAGGCAGACTTTTTTCAAAAAGCAAGAAACCTGTCACAGCACATGATACTCTGGCTTTTCCTCCCCGTAGATCCAGTATAACAAATATCCGCCAAGAGGGATTCCTACCGCACACAATCCTGAAAAAATAATCATAAAGGGTAGACAGATCTGTCCAAACAATTGCAGCGGCATGGTACTGTAATCCCATACAGCAAGATGCATCCATTTATTTACAATAATTCCGGTAATAAACTCCATACTGGTAACAAAGATAATGCACCTTATGATCTGTCGCCAGAGAGGATCTGCCCAGTGTACCATCTGCCCCTGTACAACAAAAAAAACGAGACAGATACCGCCAAGCACGAACATACTCCAGTGTGAAAATCCCCGAAATAAAATCTCAAATCCATAATACAGACTGCCCCCGGCCGCCCATAGAAATAAATACTCACTTAATCTTTTCATATAAAAAATGCCCTCACTATATATTTCTCTACATAGTTTGGACATTTTTCCGCATAATATTGGTGGCAGATATTTCATTCCCAAAAAATCCGCCTGTCATTTACACAGCTTCGCCGATATAATAGAAGCCTTTACATTCTTTTAAATATATTTGCATATAACTTCCAATCATATCCGCATTTCCCGGGAAATGCACCAATAAATTATTGCTCATCCTTCCGGTCACCATAGAAGCATCGTGATCACTTACAGATTCTACCAGCACCTCCTGTGTCGTTCCCTCATGAACCGCACACACCTCGGAAGCAATCTGCTGGACTTCCTTTAACAGCCTGTCAAACCGCTCCTTCACAATTTCCTCCGGCACCTGGTTCTCCATGGCGGCAGCAGGCGTTCCTGTACGTTTCGAATAAATAAAAGTAAATGCACTGTCATACCGTACCTTCCTGACCACATCCAGTGTTTCAAGAAAATCTTCTTCTGTTTCCCCCGGAAATCCCACAATAATATCCGTAGTAAGGGAAATATCCGGCATCGCTTTTCGAATTTTGTCAGCCAGCTCAAGATATTGTTCTTTCGTATAACGGCGGTTCATTTTATTTAAAATCTCCGTACTTCCGGATTGCACCGGCAAATGCAGATGACGACAGATTTTCTTGGAATGCTTCATCACTTCAATCAGTTCATCAGACAAATCTTTCGGATGGGACGTCATAAAACGAATTCGCCGGATTCCTTCTATCTGTTCTATCTTTTCCAGTAATTGTGCAAATGTGATGGGTGTATCTAATGTCTTGCCATAAGAATTTACATTCTGCCCCAGAAGCATCACTTCCGTAACTCCATCTGCGGCAAGCCGTTTGATTTCTTTTAAAATTGCTTCCGGATCCCTGCTTCTCTCCCTTCCTCTCACATAAGGGACGATACAATAGCTGCAAAAGTTATTACACCCGAACATGACATTTACTCCGGACTTAAACGGATATTTACGTTTATTTGGAAGATTCTCTACAATTTTATCGGTGTCCTTCCAGATGTCAATCACCATTCTTCCAGACTCAAAACAGGTAACAAGCAGTTCGGCAAATTTATAAATATTATGGGTACCAAATATAACATCAACAAACCGGTAACTCTTTTTCAGCTTCTCCACAACCTCGGGCTCCTGCATCATACAGCCGCAAAGCCCAATCATCATATCAGGGTTCGCCTTTTTTCTGGGCTTTAACTGGCCTAGCCTTCCATATACTCTTGTATTCGCATTTTCCCGGACAGTACAAGTATTGTAAATAACAAAATCTGCCTCCTCTTCTGATGCTGTCTCATACCCAATCTGCTCCAGGATGCCGCGAAGCTTTTCCGAATCGCGGGCATTCATCTGACAGCCAAACGTCGTGACACAGGCAGTTAATGACCTGCCGGCTTTCCTGGATTTTTCCGCCACATAATGTCTTGCCTTTTCAATATAATAATACTGGCGCTCCGGCTCCTCCACCGGCGCTTCACTAGACAAACTGATGTCTTGCTTCATCATATTCATAATCAATTCCTTTCAGTATATCAAGCAATCTGTTCTTATCCACCTGCATATCTTCACACAAAGCATCCAGGTCCGGATACTCATCTCTCAATTTTGTATTAATTACACTTAATAACATCACCGGGTCTTTTGGTAAAGTCATTTTACACCGCCTCTTTTTCTATTGTTTTATCATTTATAAATACAGGATTCTGTCAGGAGAAGTTCCGGCTTTACATCCTGTGCCTGCGCTTCTATCCTGCTTACAATCTGCAGGTCAAATGCCAGCGCGATTGTATGAAGAAGGGGATGTGCCTTCAAATATCTGTCATAATATCCCTTTCCATATCCAATCCGGTTTCTAAGCTTATCAAAAGCAACTCCCGGTACAAGCATCAGACCATTCTTCGGTTCAGATACAGCCGTATCATCCGGTTCCAAAATACCATATGCGCCCGGCACAAGCTCTTCAAAAGAAGTCAGAGAATAGAATTCCATAGTTTCTCCCGATACTTTCGGAACCCACACATTCTTTCCCTGTTTCCATGCCTCTTTTATCAGTCCGGACGTCCCGACTTCCTGGTTAAAATCGATATAACAGTAAATATCCGCCGCCTCCCGGAACCATCTGTGATGAATAACGGCATCTGTGATCATCTCTGTCTTCTCTTTCCATAGCAATGGCTCCAGGCCGCTTCGAAGTTTTTTGATTCTTTGTCTAATTTCCTTTTTTTGCTCCAAATTTTTCACCCAGATCTGTTATGCTTCCATCTTTTTCCACAATTGAAATCTGATCAAGCTGGCTTCTCAAATTTCTTTTAAAGGAATCAATATATTCCCTTCTTAATATCTGCTGTTCTTTCAATTCTTCTTCATTAAGTCCTTCTGCTTTTGACTTATGATATAATTCATTGATACGTGCAATTTTCTTTTCATCCATGATCTTCATCCTTTCCTGGCACTTTATTTATCTTACACTATCTCATGCCGGAAGTCCACTTTAATTTCTGCCGGATTTTCCTTTTGTATAAAAATACCTTAGACCGGCAACACTATCTTTAAAAAGGAGTTGTCCGTATGAAAAATAAATATGGTATCGGATTTTTTGTTATATCAATTCTGTCAATTTTCATTCTTACGTGCGCTTATCAGCTAAGCAGAAAATATACGCTGGAACGGGCAGAGGAAAAGACGCGTCTCATTCAAGAGGAACAGGCAGCGCGTGAAGAGGAAGAATCTATTGCCGCCGAAGGAACTGCCCTGAAAGAAGACTGCTATTATCTTATGGAAGTAAACGGATATGTTGTCGTGTATTTAAGTGATAGGAAAACCCCTTATGAATATACGGATATTCGTTATGATGAGCTTCCGGATAGTCTGCGTGAAGAAATACGAAACGGAAAATATCTGGAGGGCATAGAGGAGCTTTATGGTTTTCTGGAAAATTATACGAGCTGATTACAAAATGAACCGTCTGTCGGAATGGATTCTGGCTGACGGTTCATTTCTTCTCATTTGTAATTCAAAATAAAAGATTAACGGAACAATTTTACCTTTCGGCATATTTTTATAAGCAATCTTCCTTTCGGCATCTGCTCTAATTCGCTCTCAGTAACACCACCCAAAAGAACCAGCGCCGCACCATACACAGCCACTGCTACCGGAAGTGTAAGAAGAGTTGCAATCTGTATATTGATAAACAGTTCCAGAACAAGATGCAGAAGAAATGCCAGGGCGCCCATAATCACAGATGCAATCACCGGAATCATAAATGTTTTTCTCTGTTCCTGAACATATCCCAGATGCTCCCTGAGTGCATGGGCATTCAAAATGCAGACGGATGCCGAAAATACAATTTTACTAATAATAACCGCATAAATTCCCCACCGGAATGCGACCATCATGACAAACAAGGCCACTATATGTATTCCGAGCGCTATCGCCGCATTTTTGACTGGTATCATCATTTTATCAATTCCCTGAAGAACAGCATTGGTAACGGTCGACAGGCAGTAAAATACAACTGAAACCGCACCAAGCTGAAGCATCGAAGCCGCCGTCTGATTATTCTCCGTAAAGAAAAGAAGATCAAGAAGCGGTTTTGCCAGCACAATAAATGCCGCCGCACTTGGAATCGCAATCATCATGTCAAACCTGGCAAAAAGCTGTATCTTGTTATGTACCTGTTTCTTGCTTCCCGTCTTGACTGTCAGTATCAGACTTGGAATAAGAGAGGCTGCCAGTGCATTAGAAATCGCCAGCGGAACATTAATCAGTGTATCATATTTACCACTTAAGATTCCGATTAAAGCGGCATATTCGCTTTCTTTGTGTCCCTGAACCGCCATAATCTTGCCAAACATAGCATTATCTACAACTCCACATAGATTATAAACAGTAGAGCTTAAAAGCACTGGTGCGATTGTAATAAGAAGAAGCTTAAAAATCTTCTGGAAGCTTTCGCTTCGATGTCTGCGGTCTCGGCGCATCTGCCGTTTTAACACACGTCTGTATGTCAGGAAAATGAACACCAAAAATAAAAGCGCTGATAAAGCTCCAATTACTGTACCAAGCGTGCCGCCCGCGGCCGCATATGCAGCGCCATATGATTTGACATGCTTTTCCTCTGCAACCTTCATTCCAACTTTCAGAAGCAAATATGCACCGCCAATGCTGACAGCCGCATTGACCACCTGCTCCAATATCTGGGATACCGCTGTCGGAACCATAGAACCATTTCCCTGGAAAAATCCCCGGAACACTCCGAGAAGCGCTACAATTAATATGCAGGGAGCAAGCACCTTCAGCGCATAAGCGCTCAGCTTCATTGCCATAAACTCAGAGGCGATAAAATCAGCGCCAAAGAAAATAATCGCAGTGGTAGTGCCGCCCACAAGAATGGCAAACAGAATTGCTCCCCGAAACACCTTATATGCATTTTTATATTGTCCGGTCGCCACCCTCGCTGATACAAGCTTTGAAACGGCAAGCGGCAGACTGTAAGAAGTCAGGGTAAGTGCAATGGCATAAATCTGAAATGCCACTCCATAATACCCCATTCCCTTATCTCCCAGTATATTTACGAGGGGAACCCGGTATACCGCTCCGATAATTTTTGTAATCACTCCTGCAATTGCAAGAATGGATCCCTGTACAAGAAAGTTTTTTTCTTTTCGTTTTCCGCTATCAGCCATAACTCAACTCCATTTTATCGTAAAATGTTCATCTTTTCTAAAATCTGACGTTGTTTTTCTTCCATGATGAGTCTCTCATCATCCTCCATATGATCAAACCCCGCTAAGTGTAACACAGAATGTACAATCAAGAAAGCAAATTCCCGTTTTGGGGCATGTCCGAACTCAGCTGCCTGTGACAAAACCTTTTCTTTTGAAATGACAATATCTCCCAAAAGAAGCTCGCCGCTTTCCGGATGAAAACAGTCCTCCCGCTCTTCCAGAAAATCAAATTCCCCCGGAGTTTCATACTCAACCATAGGAAATGACAACACATCGGTCTCCCTGTCAATGCCACGGAACTCCCGGTTCATTACACGAATCTCTTCATTCATCGTGAGAAGCAGATTCACTTCAACCTCATATGGACACCCAATATAGTCAAGCGCTTCCTCGATTACTTGTCTTGCAGTCTCTTCACATGCAATTGGAAGTATTAAATCGCCTTCTTCTTCATAATACAGTGTCATGATTTTCTCCTTCTGTCTTTTCCGCGGGTTTTCGCTTTACTTTCATATTCTTCATATGCCTTAACAATCTTCTGGACAAGCGGATGACGGACAACATCTTTGCTTGTCAGACGGCAGATTCCGATATCTTCAATCTTTTTCACGACCCGGATCGCAACATCAAGACCGGAAGCCTGGCCGGCCGCCAAATCCTTTTGCGTCTCATCTCCCGTGATCACAACCTTCGAACCGAATCCAATTCGGGTCAAAAACATTTTCATCTGAGCCGGAGTCGTATTCTGGGCTTCATCCAGAATAATAAAGGCATTATCCAAAGTCCGCCCTCTCATATAGGCAAGAGGCGCAACCTCTATCAGTCCCTTTTCAGAATTCTTAAGAAAACTTTCTGCTCCCATGATCTGATACAAAGCATCATAAAGCGGACGCAGATATGGATCAATTTTGCTCTGCAGGTCGCCCGGAAGAAATCCCAGTTTTTCTCCGGCTTCAATTGCCGGTCTCGTAAGAATAATTCTTCCAACCTCATTATTTTTAAACGCTGTAATCGCCATCGCCATCGCAAGGTAGGTCTTCCCGGTTCCGGCAGGCCCAAGGCCAAATACAATCATCTTACTTCGAATTGCATCCACATAATTCTTCTGTCCAAAAGTTTTTGGTTTAATCGGCTTTCCCTGTAAGGTATGGCAGATGACATCTTTATCTATCTCAAGCACATCTTCTCCACTGTCCTCCATAACAAGCGAGAGTGTATAATCCACATTTTGTTCCTGTATCGTATTTCCACGTCTGGAAAGCTCGGTAAGCTTCGAAAGCACTGTCCGTGCTTTTTCAACCCGCGCCGCTTCGCCCATAATCTTAATACTCTCTCCTCTGGCAATCAGCGTAACATTCAATGTCCTTTCGATTTTCTTTGCATACACGTCAAACTGGCCAAATACATTTGCCTCATGTTCAGCCGGTATCTCCATGATCGTTTCCATGATTCCCATCTATTCTTCTCCTGACTCCTCATTTTCCTGTATCTGTTCCGGAATTGTGATAAGATCAGCATTCTTCTTTTTTCCAATCGGTTTCATCACAACAAGAGTCCCCTTTGCTTCTGCTTTTTCGAACCCTGTGTATATTTTAACATCATTCCCGATAATTTCTACCCCTTTTTTTTGTAAATCTTCACAATATCGCTCAAATCTTTCACTTAGAATGGACTGATACTCCTCTTCGCTATAGGATTTTGAAATTTTGCTATACGGAATCACTCTATTCTTCCCGACAACAATTGGAAGATAAAATCCCCGAAATAACTCCAGCTGCTTTTCACTGCTGTAGCGCTCCACATTTTTCTGTTTGTTTCCGGTTCTGCCGACACCGATTCGAAACTCCCCAAATTTCACATAATACTTCCATCTCTTCCCTTTCTCGTATTTTTTCAATTCACAGGTGAGTTCCTGGTCGTCTTTATAAAAAATGGACGTTTCTGCTTTAATATCAGCGTCTGCTTCCTGATACTGATAGGAAACCGTCTCTCCGGCATCATTATTCACCGGCACCTGCCCGGATACAAGAATATCTCCCGCTTTTACCTGAGAGCCTTTCTCTACGAGTGGAATTCCTCTTCTCGTGACAATTTCCGTAATCGTACCATCTACATCCGAGACAATATCAACCGCCTTTTGTTCTTCCTTCTCTTCCTTCGAAGCAGAAATGGAATCCCGGTTTTCTTTTACCTGTATCATTAATTTTGTCCCCTCAATGGATGCAGATACCCATATAATATCATCAAATTCCTTTCGGATATCCCTTACGATTCCGGCACAATCCACGTCTGCTCTCTTCATGCCATTTCGGATTTCCTTTGTATCCAGAAATTCAAGGATTGTTTCATCTGTCCTTGTGAGATTGCCACGGATATCAATCTTCCATATCATTCCGGACAGAAAATAAAGAAGCAGGCAGAACATCCCGGCACCCGCAAAAAATATTTTTCTTTTGCGGTATCTGTACAAAAAAAAAGGAAAACCGATGCGCTGTAGGATGACCACTTTTGTTCCCGTTTTCCGCACAATCGGTTTAATCTGCCTGAACCCTCGTATTGTAATATTCATTTCATAGGCATTCCCACATGGCTTCATGTTCCATAAATGAATTCCTCTGTAACGACACGCATTCAGAAATCTCTCGGCGGAATATCCTGTAATACGGATGCGGAGAAATCCCTGCATATATTGGAGAATTTTAAATAACATCTTCTCATCCTTCCCCCTCTAATGCTGATATTCGATCTGTTCAATCAAACCTGTAATCTTCATATCATCATTTGTATAATATTCCACACAGAGATTACGTCCCGTAACCCGGATCTGCCCGGCTTTTGTCTGAAGCCGGATCAACACATCCGTATATTCTGTAATTCCCCGGTAATTCTCTATCGTCAGCTCCGTCTGTCCAAGCACGGTAACGACCGGCTGTCCAAGCACCACATCCTTCGGAAGTTCTGAAGCTCCTGCTATTTTACTTTTCAAAGACTGTTCCTTTTCTCTTGATTTCTTTTTCGTTTTCATGAAAAATGCCACTCATGGATTTTATAATAATCTATGATGGCATTCTTCTGATTATGCAAAAATTAACGCTTCCAGTTCTTTATGAGTTCTTTGTCTTCCCTGCTCACTCTATAAGATTCACGGATTTTCTGAATGGATTTATTCTGGGTGAAATCATCCATCTGATTCTCCTGTAAAAACAGCTTCGTTTTCTCCGGAAATTTCACAAAACAGACCGATACCGCCCATGCGGCCGCCATTTTTACATAATATCCTTCATGGTGAATATCATTCATAACCTCTAGGACACGGTCAATAAAAGCCTCTGTTACAAAATGGGCAAGCATAGACACCAGTGCAAAACGAATCTCATATTCCCGCTCACTCTCTGTATATTTTAATAGATATGCAAACCATACTTCCGCATCTTTTTTCATAAATTTGTATGTCATACAGCTACAGTCACATACTGCCCAGTTATTGATAACCGGAACAAATGCATCCAGAAGCTCCATACGTTCTTCTATATCACACTTCAAATATCCGATCACAATTCCGTGAAGAAGCAATTCCTCATGCAAAACATCTCCGGCTGCTTCCGCTTCTTTCACTTCCTGGATATATTCCCTTCCATTTTCCCGTGCAATCTGCTTTGCTATCTCACGGAGCTTTGGCATGCGAACCCCAATCATTGGCGCGATTTCCCCTGGCACCAGAGAACGGTTAAAATCTCTGTACTTGTCATCAACCGACTCCAGAAGCTGCTCTCTAATCTCCTCAAACATCCTTTACGTCTCCTATATTCCATTCACGACATTTGCTGGTTTCCTGCCATTTCCTACATCTTCAAATGCCTTCCAGATATTTCTGTGGGCACGTTTGAATGTACTGGTCGTGATTCCGCCTATATGCGGGGACAAAAGAACCTTCTTCTGAATCTCCTCCGGCAGAGTCGTAAGCAGATGTCCATAAGGAACCGGCTCCGGCGCTACCGTATCTAGTCCTGCCCCGCCGATCCATCCCTCTATCAGCGCTTTTTTCAACGCCTCATTATCTATGATTTCTCCCCGGGCGGTATTGATAATATATGCACCAGGCTTCATCTTCCTGAAAAATGCCTCGTCAATCATCCCCTCTGTCTCCGGTGTAACAGGTACATGGATACTAATCATATCACAGGTAGTCGCCATTTGCTCCAGGTCTGCCCAAGATACATCATACGTTTCCTCTACCTCTGGTGATTTCCGATGCTTTGCATAATAGAAGACTTCACATCCAAAAGGCTTCAGACAAAGAGCCGTCGCCTTGGCAATATCTCCAAATCCAATCAGACCGATCCGGCAGTCTCCAAGTTCCGTAATTCCTTCTACCATCTTCCGTTCTTTCGTCTGTATCTGTAAGCCCTGCCGAACCACTTCGTTTCCTTCTACCACATCCCTCAACAGGCCAAGCATAAGCAGGATTGTCTGCTCCGCTACCGCTGAAGCATTAATCCCCCGGTTATTACACACGTAAATATTTCTTGCTGCCGCCGCTTCCGTATCAATGCCATTAAATCCTACTCCTTCTGAATGGATAACCTTGAGCTTCGGCATATTTTCAATCAATTTTGCGGAAACCTTTGCAATAGCATCCGCCGCAAGGTAATCTGCATCTCCTGCCAGAGAAAGAATCTCTTCTTCCGGCGTTCCCATATCCACATATACCTTCTCTACTGAATCAGCAAATTCTGTCCCCGGATAAAATTTTTCATATCTTGCCCTGCTTCCAATAATAAGTGCTTTCATTGTTCCTCTCCCGCTATTTTTAATATTTTTTCTTTTACTTTTTCAAAATCCCCATCAAAGACAA
>CALFCS010000032.1 GCA_937950565.1 uncultured Lachnospiraceae bacterium | reverse complement strand
TTTCGGATGTCTTAGAAAATGACTGGTTCAAAAATGCAGTTCTCTGGGCAAAGAGCAAGAACATCGTAAACGGATATACAGACACAGATTTATTCGGACCAAACGATAACGTAACCCGGGCCCAGATGGCGACGATGATGTACCGCTATGCGAAGGATTATAAGGAATATGATATTAAGGCGGACGGCGATTACAGTGAATTTCCGGATGCGGGAGATGTACAGGAATTTGCAATAGAGGCAATGAAGTGGGCGGTTTCAGAAGAAATCATCACCGGAAAGACGATTAATGGACAGCTTCTCCTTGACCCGCAAGGAAGCGCAAATCGTGCAGAGTGTGCAACGATAATTCAGAGATTTATGGAGAAATACGAAAAATAAAACTGAAAAATAGTTTGTTTTAAATGTAAGCGCCAGATTTGACGCTTACATTATTTTTATTAAAAAACATATATATTATTGACAAACAATATTATATGACATATAATATTGTTGAAATTAATAATATTAAAAAATAAATAATATTATAACAATCCTACTGAAAGGGAGTGAAACTATGGTATTTAACACCGGAGCAGCTCTTCTGGATGCGATTGTTCTTGCGGTTGTATCGCAGGAGGAAGAGGGAACATACGGTTACAGGATTACGCAGGACGTAAGGAAAGCAATTGAAGTTTCGGAATCGACTTTATATCCGGTATTAAGACGGTTACAGAGGGATGCGTGTCTAGAGGTATATGACAGGCAGTTTGATGGACGCAACAGACGTTACTATAAGGTGACAGATAAGGGCGTGGCACAGCTTGGTCTGTATCGGACGGAGTGGAAGAATTATTCGAAAAAGATTAATGAATTGTTTGAGGGAGGTGTGACGGTATGAACCGTATTGAGTTTATGACAAGGTTAGCTGCGCTTTTGCAGGATATACCGGTTATTGAGAGACAGGAGGCCATGAAGTATTATAATGATTATTTTGATGATGCAGGTGTGGAAAATGAGCAGTCTGTTATAGAAGAACTGGAAAGTCCGGAGAAGATTGCGGCTACGATTAAGGCTGATTTGAAAATAAACAGTGAGCAGGAAAATCAGGGGGAATACAGGGAGACAGGATATACAGATACCCGGTTTGAAGAGAAAAAGGTGCCTGCGGATGAAGTGTACAGACAGGCTGGGAACCAGGAACCTCCGAAAACGAATTCGGCCCTTAAGATTATTCTGATTATTGCGATTGTCCTGGTGGGCGCTCCGATCATTCTTCCGTTTGGTCTGGCAGTGTTGGCGGTTGTTTTTGCATTTATTGTCACGATTGCAGCATTCTTTTTTGCTATTATTATTGCATTTATAGCAATTGCTGTTACGGGAGTTGTGCTTTTCTGCGTGGGAATAGCGACATTGATTCCGGAGATTGCGGTAGGGCTTGCGCTTATTGGAGCCGGTCTGATTCTTGGAGTCATCGGTGTGGTAGGAATTGTGGCAGGAGTAAAGCTCTGCATCGTGGCGCTTCCGGGAATTTTCAGAGGAATTGTGTGGGTTTGCCGTAAACCATTCCAGAGAAAGGCGGTGGCATAGATGAAAAAGGGATGGAAGATATTTTGGATTGTATGTGCTTCCTGTCTGGGGGTTGGGATTGTATGCTGTGTAGTATCCTTGATTATGGGAGTGACAATTGAAGGGATTGAGAATCGTTTTCCTAACGGAATTACGCTGGGACGTGGAATCGGGATTTTTATGTATGATGATGACTATGAGGAGGGAAATGCAGTGGCAGAAAGTGATGATAGACAGAGTTTTTCCGGTGTGCGCTCAATTGATATAGATGTATGGGCCGGGGAGGTAGAAATCCGGACTTTGCCGGATACGTACCAGGAACATCATCAGGAGCATTACCGCCAGGAAGTAATCGTGGAAACGCAGGGTGTGAGCAGGAAAATGAGACTGCAGTATTACATGGATGGGGATGAATTAAAGATTAAGACAAAAAAGAAATTAGTTGGCATTAAGAATGGGGCCGGGAAAATATATGTCTACGTGCCGCAGGATTACTTGTTTGAGGAAGTGTCTTTGGATGTGGGAGCGGGTACATTATATGTAGAGAATATCCGTGCAGAAGAGTTTTCTGTTGACATTGGCGCGGGAGAAGCTGTGATTGATTCCTTTACAGCAGATGAGGTGGATCTGGATTGTGGAGCTGGAGAGATTACGGCGGCAGGCAATGCTGTGAGGGAAGTGGATATTGACTGTGGTATGGGCGAGATTACATTTACAGCATCTGGAAAGCAGTCGGATTATGATTATAAGATATCCTGCGGTATTGGGCAGGTTGTGTGTGGAGATATGAGCTGTTCCGGAATTGGAAGTGAGAGAAAGGTTTCGAACGGCACTTTCAGAGAAATGAATGTGGATTGTGGTGTTGGCGAAGTGACGATTCATTTTTCAGAAGGAATTTAGATGTAGAACAGGATTGGAAAAAAGGAGGATACAAGATGGAACCGAAGAAGTTATATCGTTCAAAGAAAAACCGTATGGTTTGTGGCGTTTGCGGAGGGATTGCAGAATATTTTAACATTGACCCGACATTAATCCGGCTGGGCCTGGTGCTTCTTGCGTGTACGGGGTCAGGAATCCTGGCGTACTTTATCGCAGCGATTATTATACCGGATGAGCCGGTGATGTAAAAAGTGAAAAAGAGGCAGGGGGTGTATCGAAGATTTCCGTTTGGGATATTGATACAGCTCCTGCTTCTTTTTCTTTGCAGATGATTATTTCATGGACATACCGGAAAGAACGGATTTTACATGGTCAATTTCCTGCTGGGAAGCTTTGGCAGCCGGCACATAATAGCTTTTTTCACGGGCTGTCTGATAAAGTTTCTCCTGAGCCATCTCGCATTCGTTCCGAAGCTGCTTTAAACACTGCTTCAGTTCTTTGTTTTCTGTCTGCGGAATCATTTCGCCGAATCTTGTGAGTTCGCCGTTGACGCCTGTCAGGGCATCACTTACCATTGTCTTTTCGTCTAACATTGTCTTCCTCCTTACAAAAATTTCATGAGCTCTTGCTTGTTTTTCATTGCGGAATCTGCAGCATCCTGGAAGAGCTTTTTGATTTCCGGATCCTGTGTCTGGGATGCATAGTCTGTCATCTTGCAGTGGCTTGTATCATAGCCGCCGATAAGATGACGCAGATTCTGAAGGTCTAATACTGATAATTCAGCCATGTGGTTTTCCTCCTTTATTACTATTGTTTTCACAGATAGTATGTACAGAAAATGGGAAAATATTTGCGGTTTTTGGGAGCCTCTGCTATGAAATGTTTTGGGCAGATATGTATAATTCCCCGGCATATGTTAATACTTATGAAAACAGCAAAGGAAGGTGCATAAATATGTCTGCTAAGAAAAATAAACCAATTAAGCTTGAAGAGCTGACGCAGGAAGAAAAACTGAAATATGAGATTGCCGATGAACTGGGACTTCTCGACAGAGTTCTTTCAGAGGGATGGAAATCACTTTCTTCGAAAGAAACGGGAAGAATTGGCGGACTTCTTGCGCGGAGAAAAAGAGAGACAGATAAAAAGTAACAAATTTATTACAAAACGTTAAGAAGTATGAAGATTTTATGAGACAGGTTGAAAATAAGAAGTCCTTTTGCTATAATCGAAAAACCGAGACGTAAGTGACAGGTGGTTTTATGAGCGAAAAGATAAATGTATTAGATATAGAAATAGATAATCTTACTGCCAAGGAAGTAATGAGAAAAGCGATTGAATATCTGGATTCAGAGCCGGTAAGTATTATAGAGATGGTAACGGCAGACGGGCTGATGAAGATGAATGATATCCCGAATCTGAAAGCGGAAGTCTGTGATTTTGATCTCGTGCTTGCAGGTGATAAGGCAATGCTTGAAGCGGCAGGGGTTACTGAGAAACGGTATCTTCAGGAAACCGGGGATAGGGTGTGTCTGAAGATGCTTTTAAAATACCTTCACAAGAATCACCGGAGAGTGTATCTGCTGGCTGAATCTGAAGCGGAGGGTGAAGAATTTTATACATGGATTGTGAATCACTACAGTGGGCTTCAGATTGCCGGAATTGCCGTGGCATCAGCGGAAGAGCATGCAGACGACATGGTTGTGAATGCTGTGAACGGAGGAGAGGTCGACTGTGTTTTTTCTGTGCTTTCTGTACCGTTTCAGGAGGAGTTTATCGGAAAGAACAGGAATGCCCTAAATGCGAGAATCTGGCTTGGAATTGGAAAGAACGCGGTTCCGTCTGTGGCGGGAAGGAGCGGTCAGGGGAAGTTTGCGCAGTTTATTTTGAGGCGATTTTTCAAGAGAGAAGTTGAAAAACAGAAAAAGATTCAGCAGGTGGATGAAGAAAAATAAGAAAAATTTAAGGAGTGGCTTTTGTTCACTGTGTACAAGTAAAAAGAATTGAGAATATGGAAAAAAATTGAGGAAATCAACAAAAAAACTAGGATTTCCTCTTTCTTTTTTTGGTAAAATATATTAAAATAGAAACCAGAAATGTGCTTTTTTGGTGAAAAAGTGAGAGATTTGTTGTGAAAAATGCATATTGATATGAGTGGAGGAGATGGAATATGATATCTAATCAGATACTTCAAAATACATTAGAAGGCCTGAAAAATATTACCAGAATTGATTTTTGCGTAATGGACCGCGACGGCAAAACTCTTGCTAATACGATTGCGGAACCGGGTAATTATGAGGAGGCTGTGCTGGCATTTGCTGAATCGCCGGCGGACAGCCAGGTCGTTCAAGGGTATCAGTTTTTTAAGATTTATGATGAATATCAGCTGGAATATGTGCTGCTTGTAGGTGGCGGCAGTGACGATGCTTATATGATAGGGAAGATTGCGGCTTTTCAGATCCAGAATCTTCTGGTGGCATATAAGGAGAGATTTGATAAGGATAATTTTATTAAGAATCTGCTGTTAGATAACCTGCTTTTGGTTGATATCTATAATCGTGCCAAAAAGTTACATATTGACACAGAGGTAAGACGTGTTATCTTTATTATTGAAACAAAGCATGAAAAAGACAGCAGTGCACTTGATAATGTCAGAAATCTTCTGGGGAATAAAGCGAAGGATTTTATTACGGCAGTAGATGAAAAAAATATTATTATTGTAAAAGAGCTGAGTGAAAATGATGGGCATAAGGAACTTGAGAAGATGGCGCAGAACTTCTATAATCTTCTGAAAAATGACGGGGAAGAAGATGTGCTGATTGCATACGGAACAGTTGTGCATGATATTAAAGAAGTTTCCAAATCTTATAAAGAAGCGAAGCTTGCTCTTGACGTGGGCAAAATTTTCTTTGGTGAGAAGAACATTATTGCGTATAGTGCGCTTGGCATCGGCCGTCTTATTTATCAGCTTCCGATTCCGCTTTGCAAGATGTTTATCCGGGAGATTTTTGAGGGAAAGTCACCCGATGATTTTGATGAGGAGACTCTGGCGACAATCAATAAATTCTTTGAGAATAACCTGAATGTGTCAGAAACATCAAGACAATTATATATTCATCGTAACACACTGGTTTACCGCCTTGATAAGCTTCAGAAGAGTACAGGTCTTGACCTGCGTGTGTTTGAGGATGCCATTACTTTTAAGATCGCACTTATGGTTGTGAAATACATGAAGTATATGGAGTCGTTGGAGTATTAGATAATCAGGAGGGAACGTATGATTGAATTTAAAGATGTAACGAAAGAATATTCAAAAGGGGTTGCAGCCCTGAATGGTGTGAGCCTTAAGATTGAACAAGGGGAATTTGTGTTCATTGTAGGAGACAGCGGTTCGGGCAAATCTACATTGATTCGTCTGATTATGAAGGAGCTGGAGCCTACTTCAGGAACAATTATTGTAAACGGACTGACACTGAACCGGATGCGGCACAGAAAGATTCCGATGTACCGCAGATGCATTGGGGTTGTGTTTCAGGATTTCCGTCTGTTAAAGGACAGAAATATTTATGAAAATATTGCTTTTGCCCAGCGTGTAACCGAGACTCCGGCAAGAGTAATTAAAAAGAAAGTACCTGCGGCTTTGTCTCTTGTAGGGCTTGCGCAGAAGTATAAGTCTTTTCCGAAGGAATTGTCTGGTGGTGAACAGCAGAGGGTGGCAATCGCAAGAGCGATTGTAAATGAGCCTGCAATTCTGCTTGCCGATGAGCCGACAGGTAACCTTGATCCGACGAATTCATGGGAGATTATGAAGCTTTTGGAAGAAGCAAATGAAAGAGGAACAACAGTATTGGTTGTTACACATAACCAGGAGATTGTAAACGAGATGAAAAAGCGGGTCATTACAATGAAGAAGGGTGTCATTGTAAGCGACGAGAAAAAAGGTGGGTATAATAATGAAAATTAGTACTTTCGGATATTCAATGAGACAGGGTGTAAAAAACATAGGAAGAAACAAAATGTTTTCCGTAGCGTCTATTGCTACAATGTCGGCATGTATCTTCTTGTTTGGATTATTTTATGCAATTGTCATCAATTTTAATTATATCGTAGAAAAGGCAGAAGAAGGAGTTGCAATTACGGTTTTCTTTAATGAGGATGCGACGGATGAGCAGAAGGAGGAAATCGGAGAGAGCCTGAAGAAGGCAGAAGGGGTTTTGGAAGTAAATTATGTAAGTGCGGATGAGGCATGGGACAGCTTCCAGGATGATTATTTTGGAGAGTCTGCGGAGCTCGCAGAAGGATTTAAGAGTGATAATCCGCTGGCAAATTCTGATAATTATGAGGTGTATATGTCTGATGTGTCAAAGCAGAAGGATGTGGTTGCCTTTGCGGAAGGACTGGAAGGCGTGAGAAAGGTCAATAAGTCAGATGTTGTTGCAAAGACACTGACCAGCGTGAATAAGCTGGTAGGATATATTTCAGCCGCAATTATTGCGATTCTGCTTGCTGTATCTGTTTTCCTGATCAGCAACACGGTCACGATGGGTGTTACGGTAAGGCGTGAAGAGATTGCGATTATGAAATATATTGGGGCGAAGGACGGATTTGTACGCGCGCCGTTTGTGTTTGAGGGACTCTTGATCGGTCTCGTTGGCGCAGTGATTCCTTTGACAGCGCTGTATTTCATGTATGAGAAGGCGATTCAGTATATTATGTCAAAATTCAGCCTTTTAAATAATATTGTAGATTTCCTTCCAGTTATGGAGGTTTATCGGACACTGCTTCCGGTAGGTCTCGCATTGGGAGTAGGAATCGGATTTTTGGGAAGTTTCTTTACAATAAGAAAGCATTTAAGAGTATAAATACATTGGCAGGGGGCATACATATGATACAGGGGAGAAGAATAACAGCGGCGCTTCTTGTACTTGTGCTTTCGTTTGGTCTTGTGCTTCAGACGCAGGCGTCTGAAATTGATGAGACGCAGAAGAAGCTGCAGGAGCTGGAAGAGAAGAAGAAGGCTGCGGAAGAAGAGAAAAATGCTTTGTCTGCACAGCTTACAACGCTTATGGGGGAGATGGAAGAGCTCAACACGCAGATTCATGAAAAAGAAGAGGAGCTGGAGCAGAAGGAAGAAGAACTGTACGAGGCCCAGATAAAGGAAAATGACCAGTATGAGAGCATGAAGAAACGCATTAAATATATGTATGAGAATGGAAATGTCCAGTTTGTTGAGATATTGTGCCAGTCCAAAAATATAGGTGAGTTTCTGAATAATGCGGAGTATATTACAACGATTTCTGAATATGACAGGGAGCAGTTGATTCGCTTCCGTGAGATTGTGGAGGACGTAAAACGTCAGGAAGCAGAATTGGAAGAAGAATATGCCAAGCTGGGCGAACTTCAGGAACAATTGATTGAGAAACAGATGAATGTACAGACAATGCTTTCCGGCAAGGAAAGTGAGATTAACAGTTTGTCCGGTGAACTCAGCACGACAGCTCAGAAGCTGGAGGAGTTGAAGAAGGCTGCAGAAGAGGCGGAAAGAAAGAGAAAGGAAGCGGAAAGCGGATATGATTCGAATCCGGGCGCTTCTGTAATAAAAGGAAATGGTACATTTACACATCCGTGCCCGGGATATACGAGAATATCCAGTACATTTGGGCCGAGAAAGGCACCGCTTCCAGGGGCGAGTACCTATCACAAGGGTCTTGATTTTGCGGCGCCGACCGGAACTCCGATCTATGCGGCGGCCGACGGGACAGTTACGACTGCCAGATATAGCGGGAATGCAGGAAATCTGGTAATTATTAACCATGGAAATGGTTTGCAGACTTATTATATGCATTGCCATAAGATTTTTGTAAAGGCAGGGCAGAAGGTTACAAAAGGTCAGAATATTGCACAGGTGGGTACCACTGGTAATTCTACCGGACCGCATCTCCACTTCCAGGTGATGTCAGGCGGAAAGGCTGTAAATCCAATGGGTTATCTATAAAATATGTAGAATGGAATCAGAATATATGAGAGACAAAAAAGGATTTTTACAGGGGGCGCTTTGTGGCGCCCTTGCTATATTATTTATCACGGGACTTGTGTCTTGTGGGTTGAAGTTAAAGGATGAAGGAAAGGCCGGGGAAGCCCTGGGGCGTGAGACGGAGGAGAAGCTGGAAAAACTGGGCAATCTGATTGACAGAAATTATCTCGGCGAGGTTGACAGCGAGTCTCTTCAGTCTGGAATTTATGAAGGATACTTAAGTGGGCTTGACGACCCGTATTCTGTATATTATGATGAAGAAAATACAAAAAAATTGCTGGAAAGTACGTCTGGAGAATATGAAGGTATTGGGACGTTATTATCCCAGAATAAGGAGACTGGAGTAATTGTATTAAGCCGGGTATATGAAGGCTCCCCGGCGGAAAAGGCCGGGCTGAAGGACGGAGATATTCTTTATAAAGTGGCAGGAAAAGATGTGTCCGGAAGAGATTTGAATGAAATTGTGACGGATGTGAAAGGAAAGCATGGGACCGGGGTAGATATTACGGTGCTCCGGGGAGAACATTCGGAGGAGATTACGGTTACGGTTATCCGGGAAAAAATTGAGTATCCGACGGTGGAGTCCAGAATGCTTGAAAACAGCCTTGGATATATACAGATTCTTGAATTTGATGCCGTGACTTATGACCAATATAAGAAGGCTTATGAAGAACTGAAAGGCCAGGGGATGAAGGGAATGGTTGTAGATTTGAGAAATAATCCCGGTGGCAGCCTCAGCATTGTCTGCAAGATTCTGGATACGATTCTTCCGGAAGGCCTGATTGTTTATACTGAGGATAAAAATGGGGAACGCCAGGAGATAAAATCAGACGGTGAGCATAAGCTGGATATTCCTCTTACGGTGCTGGTAAACGAATACAGCGCAAGCGCTTCTGAAATCTTTGCGGGAGCAGTCCAGGATTATGGACAGGGGGAAATTGTCGGTATGAAGACTTATGGAAAAGGAGTCGTACAGCAGTTGTTTGACTTGAAGGATGGTACTTGCGTGAAGCTTACGATTTCTGAATATTTTACCCCGAAGGGAAGAAAGATTAACGGAAAAGGCGTGACGCCGGATGTGGAAGTGAAATATGAGCAGAATCCATCTGACCCGGAGGCGGATAATCAGCTGGATAAAGCGATAGAAGTGTTGGAAGAAGCATGCAGATAACAGAAAGCAGTGATAGAAAGGATACGGAAAAATGAAAATCTTAATTCAAAACGGGCATGTGGTCGACCCTCTGACAGGGAAAGATGAAAGAAGCGATGTTCTGGTCGAGGGCGATAGAATTAAAAGGGTAGCAGAGCAGATTACAGAGCAGGCAGACAAAGTGATTGATGCGGCGGGCTGTTATGTGATGCCGGGATTTATTGATCTGCATGTGCATTTCCGGGATCCGGGGCTGGAATATAAGGAGACATTGGAAACCGGGGGAAAGGCGGCTGTAAAGGGTGGCGTGACCACAGTATGTGCTATGCCGAATACAAAACCGGTCATTGATACGAATGAGAAGGTTGCATCCGTTCATGAGAGACAGAAAAAGGAATCACTTACAAATGTTATCCAGCTTGGGGCTGTGACGAAAGGACAGCTTGGAGAGGAACTGGCAGATATCCGGGGGATGGCGCAGGCCGGATGCCACGCAGTCAGCGAGGACGGAAAGTCGGTAATGAACGCATCTCTTTACAGAAAAGGAATGAAGGCTGCAAAGGAATGCGGGATTGCCGTGTTTGCCCATTGTGAAGATATTACGATGGTAGAAGGCGGAGTCATGAATGCGGATGAAAATGCAAAGCGGATGGGCCTTAAGGGAATCACAAATTCGGTGGAGGATGTAATTGTGGCAAGGGATATCCTGCTTGCAAAGGAGACCGGAGTGAGGCTTCATCTGTGCCATTGTTCTACTGAAGACAGCGTAAAGATGGTAAAGCTTGCCAAAGAAGAGGGGCTGCCTGTGACGGCGGAGGTGTGTCCGCATCATTTTATTCTGTCATCGGATGATATACCGGAGGATGACGGAAATTATAAGATGAATCCGCCTCTTAGAAGCAAAGCGGATGTGGAGGCTTTGAGACAGGGGCTTAGGAGTGGAATTATGGATGTCATCTCGACTGACCATGCGCCACATGCAGCAGAGGGAAAAAATAAATCTATGGCGCAGGCGGCATTTGGTATTGTAGGGCTTGAGACTTCAGCAGCGCTTACGTACACAGCCCTTGTGAAGCCGGGAATCTTAAGTATCATGGATATGGCAGAGAAGATGAGCTACAATCCGGCAAAAATTTTAGGACTTGAAGAGAAAGGTTCCGTGTCGGAAGGAAAGATTGCCGATCTTGTCATTTTTGACCCGGCCAGAGAATATAACATTGATAAGAATACATTTGCATCAAAGGGAAGGAACACACCTTTTGACGGATATAAAGTGAGTGGTGAAGTAGCATACACGCTTGTGTCCGGGAATGTAGTATACGAAAGATAGATGAGAGAACAGGAGGATGAGAGAAGTGATTAACCAGTTAGTTGAGAAAATCAAAAAAACAGGCGCACCGATTGTTGTCGGGCTGGACCCGATGCTGAATTATATTCCTGAGCAGGTACAAAGACAAGCTTTTGCGGAATATGGGGAGACGCTGGAGGGCGCTGCGGAAGCTGTCTGGCAGTTCAATAAGGAAATTGTAGACAAGACTTATGATTTGATTCCGGCGGTAAAGCCTCAGATTGCCATGTATGAGCAGTTTGGGATTCCGGGACTTGCAGCATTTAAGAAAACGGTTGATTATTGCAAGGAGAAGGGGCTGATTGTGATTGGCGATATTAAGCGCGGGGACATCGGTTCTACATCTGCGGCATACGCTGCGGGACACATCGGAAGAGTTCAGGTGGGCAGTAAGTCTTACGTACCGTTTGATGAAGATTTTGTGACGGTAAATCCTTATCTTGGCTCAGATGGAGTCAATCCATTTCTTGATGTATGTAAGAAAGAGAAAAAAGGAATCTTTGTACTTGTGAAAACATCCAATCCATCCAGCGGGGAATTCCAGGACAGACAGATTGACGGAAGACCGCTTTATGAATTGGTAGGTGAGAAGGTTGCCGCATGGGGTGAGGAAGTGATGGGTGATGCCTACAGTTATGTAGGAGCCGTTGTAGGAGCAACTTATCCGGAGATGGGCAGAACACTTCGAAAAATTATGCCGAAGGCTTATATTCTTGTGCCGGGGTATGGAGCGCAGGGAGGAAAAGGCGCAGATCTGGTTCCTTTCTTTAATGAAGATGGATTAGGTGCGATTGTGAATTCTTCCCGTGGAATTATTGCGGCGTACAAGCAGGAAAAATATGCCGGGTTCGGGGCCGAGAATTTTGGCGAGGCATCCAGAGCCGCAGTAGAAGATATGATAGCAGATATAAGCGGGGCGCTAAAGAACAGATAACGGATGTAATAATATGGAAAGAAAAAATACGGGAGAAAATGACAGGCTATGGCAAACAGAAGAAAAGAACTGGTGACAGTGTTATCCCAGGAAATGCTGGCGGACGGCATTTATAGTATGTGGATCAGGACAGAGGCGGCAGACACAGCAAAACCGGGACAGTTTCTGTCTATGTATACGAATGACAATAGTAAACTGCTTCCAAGACCGATTAGTATCTGTGAGATTGACGCGGGCAAACACGCACTTCGGGTTGTGTATCGTGTAACCGGCGAAAATACAGGGACCAGACAGTTTTCAGAGATGAAAGCGGATGATACTCTTTTTGTTATCGGACCACTTGGAAATGGTTTTCCATTGGAAAAGGCAAAAGGAAAAAAGGTATTCTTGATGGGAGGAGGGATTGGCGTGCCGCCGATTCTGGAGCTTGCAAAGCAGCTGGATTTTGCAGACAGACAGGTGATTGCAGGATACAGGGATAAGGCGACATTTCTAAAAGAAGAGTTTGAGGCAAATGGCACACTGTACATTTCTACAGAGGATGGAAGCGTAGGAACAAAGGGGAATGTCCTGGATGCAGTCCGGGAAAACGGATTAAGTGCAGAGATTATTTATGCGTGTGGACCGACCCCTATGCTCCGGGCTGTGAAGCAGTATGCCGAGGAAAAACATATCGAATGCTATATATCTCTGGAAGAGAGAATGGCATGTGGAATCGGGGCATGTCTTGGATGTGTCTGTAAGACAAAGGAGAAAGACAGTCACAGTAATGTAAACAATAAGCGGATCTGCAAGGATGGTCCGGTATTTGCGGCTGCGGAGGTGGAACTGTAAGATGGATAGAAAAGTGGATATGCGTGTGAATATTGCCGGTGTAGAATGGAAGAATCCGGTGACAGTGGCATCTGGAACCTTTGGCTCCGGCGCAGAATTTGCAGACTTTGTTGATCTGAATAAGCTGGGCGCTGTGACAACCAAAGGAGTAGCTAATGTTCCATGGGAAGGGAATCCGACTCCCCGGGTAGCGGAAACCTGTGCGGGTATGATGAATGCGGTAGGACTGCAGAATCCTGGAATTGACCTTTTTGTAAAGAGAGATATTCCGTTTCTCAGACAGTATGATACAAAAATTATCGTAAATGTGTGTGGAAGATCAGAGGAGGATTATTGTGAGGTTGTCGAGCGGCTGTCCTGTGAGGATGTGGATATGCTGGAGATTAATATTTCCTGTCCGAATGTAAAGGAAGGAGGCATTGCTTTCGGCCAGAACCCGAAAGCTGCCGAGAAGATTACAAAAGCAGTGAAACAATATGCAAAGCAGCCGGTAATCATGAAGCTCAGTCCGAATGTGACCAGTATTGCAGAGATGGCAAAGGCGGTAGAGGCAGGCGGTGCGGATGCAGTGTCGCTGATTAATACACTGACAGGCATGAAGATTGATGTGGACAGAAGAAGATTTGTCCTTGCGAATAAGACCGGAGGATTATCCGGACCAGCGATTCATCCGGTTGCCGTACGTATGGTATACGAAGCGGCACATGCCGTGAAAGTTCCGGTTATCGGCATGGGAGGGATTGCGTGCGCAGAAGATGCCATTGAGATGCTGCTTGCAGGGGCAGGAGCTGTTTCTGTCGGAACCGCTAATTTTTACAATCCTTGCGTGTCCGAAGAAATTGTCTGCGGGATTGAAAAGTATCTGCAAAAACATGGTTTTGAGAGCGTTGCAGATATTATAGGAACTGTAGAGTAAAAAATTGAAAAAAAGGTTGTTATTTTATTAACAATGTGCTATTATGACAGATGCGGAGCCGGAATTGTATTTATGAAAATTGAATGTTTTTACATATATACAGAGGTTCCATTTTTTTAGATACTGGTTGTTAAATGAATAACGATTAAAGGAGAAAAGCATTATGAGTAGTAAAATTACAATCATCGGCGCTGGAAGCGTAGGATCAACAATTGCGTACACACTTTCCGGACAGGATATTGCATCAGAACTTGTGCTGATCGATATCAACAAGGAGAAAGTGGAAGGAGAAGTAATGGATATCGAGCAGGGAACCTGTTTCCGTGATCCAATATCTATTACAGCAGGAGATTATGAAGATGCAGCGGATTCTGATATCGTAATTATCACTTCTGGAATTGCCCGTAAGCCGGGTCAGACAAGAATTGAGCTGACACAGACGAATGTTGACATTCTGAAGAGTATTACACCGGAGATTGTTAAGGCGGCTCCGAATGCGCTTTATATTATAGTAAGTAATCCGGTGGATATCATGACATATGTGTTTACGAAGATTTCAGGTCTTCCAGAGAACCAGGTAATTGGTTCCGGAACCGTTCTGGATTCTGCACGTCTGCGCTGCGGTCTTTCCGAGCATTTTGAAGTGGCACAGAGAAATATTCATGCATATGTATTTGGCGAGCATGGAGATACTTCCTTTATTCCGTGGTCTTGTGCAAGAATTGCAGGTGTAACGGTAGATGAGTATTGTGAGATGGCACCGGGATTAGGTAAAAAGGTTGAGACGCTTGATAAGGAAGCAATGCTCAGATACGTACAGAAATCCGGTGGAAAGATTATTGCAAATAAGGGAGCAACCTTCTATGCCGTATCAAGAGCGGTATGCAGATTATGTAATATCCTTTTGGCAGCAACTGAGTCTGTTTCTACTGTATCTTCTATGATGCATGGAGAGTATGGAATTGAAGACGTATGCTTAAGTACACTGACGCTTGTAGGACCAAATGGTATCCAGGGCAAGATTCCGATGAAGCTGACAGAGGAAGAAGTTGAGAAGTTAAAGGCAAGTGCAGATGCACTGAAAGAGGTAATTGCTCAGATTGAGTTATAATACAAATATATTTAAAAAAGAAAGGATAATGAAAGCAATGAAGTACAGTTATTATCCGGGATGCACTTTGAGAACAAAGGCAAAAGAGCTGGATGCTTATGCCAGAGCCTCCGCGAAGGCGCTGGGATTTGAGCTGGAAGAGATTGAGGACTGGCAGTGCTGCGGCGGTGTGTATCCGCTTGGCTCTGACGAGATTGCTACAAAATTATCTTCCGTAAGAGCTCTGAATGATGCAAAAGAAAAGGGACAGGATCTCGTAACCTTGTGTTCTGCCTGTCATCATGTGATCAAAAGAGTCAATGATGATATGAAGAACGTAGAAGACATTCGCACCAGAGCCAACAATTACATGGAGCTGGAAGAGCCTTATGCGGGAGAGACAACTGTTCTCCATTATCTGGAAGTGCTTCGCGACCGTGTTGGATTTGATGAATTAAAGAAAAAAGTTGTAAATCCTTTGACAGGGAAGAAGATTGGAGCTTATTATGGCTGCCTTCTGCTCCGTCCGGGAAATATTATGAGCTTTGATGATCCGGAGAACCCGACGATTATTGAAGATTTTATCCGTGCGATCGGTGCAGAACCGGTTGTATATCCGTACCGCAATGAGTGCTGTGGCGGATACATATCGCTGAAAGAAAAAGAAATGTCAAAAAATATGTGCGCAAAGATTATGGACAGCGCAGAAGGATTTGGTGCGGAAATGCTGATTACCGCCTGTCCGCTCTGTCTGTATAATCTGAATAACAGTGAGGGCGCAAAGCTTCCTGTATATTACTTTACAGAGCTTCTGGCAGAAGCCCTTGGAGTGAAAGAGGAGGTGGAAGCATGAGTTCTGAGAAAAAGCAGGCAGAATTAATCAAAGAGATCAGCGGTGTCAATCCACTGAAGTGTATGAAATGCGGAAAATGCTCAGCCTCATGTCCGTCTTACAATGAAATGGATATTAAGCCACATCAGTTTGTGTCTTATGTTATTAATGAAGATATTGAAAGTCTGGTGAATTCGAAGTCACTTTGGAAATGTCTTTCCTGCTTTGCATGTGTGGAAAGATGTCCGCGTGATGTAAAACCGGGAAAACTGATCGATGCCGCACGTCAGATTGTGGTGCGTCAGAAGGGACAGGATTATCTGTTGGCAGATGAGATACCGGAGCTTCTTGATCCGGAGCTTCCGCAGCAACTGTTGGTTAGTGCATTCAGAAGATACAGGAGGTGAGTCAGGTGCAGAGAATAGGAGTATTTGTCTGTCATTGCGGAAGTAATATTGCCGCAACGGTAGATGTAAAGAAAGTTGTAGAAATGGCCCTTATGGAGCCGGGAGTTGTTCATGCCGAAGACTACCAGTATATGTGTTCTGAAGCAGGACAGGCGAAGATTGCGGCTGCTATCCAGGAGAAAGGTCTGACGGGAATGGTTGTATGTTCCTGTTCCCCGCGTATGCATGAAGCTACGTTCCGGAAAGCAGCAGAGCGTGCGGGTCTGAATCCATACATGGTAGAGATTGCCAATATCCGTGAGCATTGCTCCTGGATACATAAGGATATGGAAGAAGCCACGAAGAAGGCGGTGATTCTTGCCAGAGCAGCGATTGCAAAGGTGAATCTGAATGCTCCGTTGAAGCCGGGCGAGAGCCGGGTTACAAAGAGAGCGCTCGTTATCGGCGGCGGTATCGCAGGTATTCAGACAGCGCTGGATATTGCAGATGCAGGATATGAGGTTGATATTGTAGAGAAGACCCCGAGTATCGGAGGAAGGATGTCACAGCTTGATAAGACATTCCCGACACTTGACTGTTCCGCATGTATCCTGACGCCGAAGATGGTAGAGGCTTCAGCCCATGAGAAAATTAATATTTATACATATAGTGAAGTAGAGAAGGTAAGCGGGTTTGTCGGAGACTTTACAGTAGATATCCGTAAGAAGGCAAGAAGCGTAGACATGGACAAATGTACCGGATGCGGTGTGTGTCAGGAAAAATGTCCGTCTAAGAAGGCTCCAAGTGAGTTTAACCGCGGACTGAATAACCGCAGCGCTATCTATACCCCGTTTGCACAGGCGATTCCGAACGTTCCGGTTATTGACCGTGAGAGCTGTATTAAGTTCAAGACAGGAAAATGCGGACTCTGCGAGAAGGTATGTCAGGCAGGAGCCATTGATTATACACAGAAGGATGAAATCGTAACAGAGAAATATGGAGCAATCGTAGTTGCTACCGGATTTGATACGATTAAGCTTGATAAATATGATGAATATGCATACAGCCAGAGCAAGGATGTTATCACATCTCTGGAGCTGGAGCGTATCATGAATGCGGCAGGTCCTACAAAAGGACATTTAGAGCGTCTGTCCGATGGAAAAGCACCGAAGGAAATGGTATTTATCCAGTGCGTGGGAAGCAGATGTTCCGATAGCAGAGGAAAGAGCTATTGCTCCAAAATCTGCTGTATGTATACTGCAAAACATGCAATGCTGATCCGTGATAAATATC
>CALFCS010000031.1 GCA_937950565.1 uncultured Lachnospiraceae bacterium | reverse complement strand
CAGACAAATCTTTCGTCCAGTGCAAATACCAGATTTTCTACCAGCCGGTTGAAAATCCCAAAGATAAACAACGCAAGAAATCCCCAGCCCAATGTACTCTGAAGGCATAGAATTCCTTTATAATTAATCTTTTTATGTGTATAATCCCACCACACTTCATCAAACAGCCGGAGCATCACCTGTGCTGTCAGATATTCAAAAATCGTGGCGGCAATGCAGCCCCAGATATACAGTGCCACATAATTGTGTTCAATCGGCTGGAATAAATGATATGCAATAAACACACCAAAGCCGTAAATGACACAAAACGGAAGCTTTTCAAATCCTCTGTTTTCCCATCTGCCCAGCTGGATGCGGATTACAACACATTCCATTGCCCAGCCGCAGAAGCTGTAGATAAAAAACCACAATGCCAGCTGGCTCATATTCATGCCATGAAAAGTATAGCCTATCATAACCTTATTCTGTTCCCATAACCTTTCTTGATTTAATAAATGACCTTATCATTCTTACCGGTTCTGCCGTCAATAAACATTGTAATGTAAATGCGAAGATACATTACAAAAGAAAGCGTCATCGCTCCTGCACATACCAGCAGAAGCATTTTCTGATACCCGTCTGAAAGCTGTGGGAAGGCTACCATAATGAGCATAACTGCATACAGCAGGGCTGTACACACTTTCCCATACCACTTTGCACCATTGAGCCTGCGATGCACCGTCCTCCAACTGATATAAGCAAATACGGTCGAAACCACTTCTTTCACAACCAGATAAATGACCAGAAGATACATGTACGGAACGCGGAACATCAGCGCCACAAGCATCGCAAGCTGCATCAGCTTATCCGCAACCGGGTCAATGACCTTTCCCAGATCCGTTATCATATTACATCTTCTTGCAATCTGCCCGTCTAAAAAATCGGTAATTCCCGATGCCAGCACTATCAATGTTGCAAGATAATAGTCGTGCGGTGTTTCTGCCGTAAAATAAACGTGCAGAAACAGCGGCACCATCAGTATTCTAAGGTAGCAAAGGATATTTGGAAGCTTGAATAAATCTTTTATTTCAAACTTAAATTTCACTCTGATCTGCCTCCGTTCATCTTAAAGAAGTCCTTCTAATGTCTTTCTGACTGCTTTGATGAAATCCTGTGTATTTAATGTCTTTGCATTGTCCAGTGTTGTAATCAGTGCAAGGTCTTTTGTCATTTCACCGTTTTCAACGGTTTTAATGCAGGCTTTTTCCAGCTTATCCGCAAATGCACACAATTCCGGAATGTTATCAAGTTCACCGCGTTTTCTTAACGCACCTGTCCATGCAAAAATGGTTGCAATCGGGTTGGTTGAAGTTTCTTCACCCTTTAAGTGCTTGTAGTAATGTCTCTGAACTGTTCCGTGTGCAGCTTCATATTCGTAGTATCCGTTTGGTGATACGAGTACGGATGTCATCATGGAAAGTGAACCGAACGCTGTTGCTACCATATCACTCATAACATCGCCGTCATAGTTCTTGCATGCCCAGATATAGCCGCCTTCTGAACGGATAACACGGGCTACGGCATCGTCAATCAGTGTATAGAAATACGTAATACCTGCTTCTTCAAATTTAGCTTTATAGTCGTTATCGTAAACTTCCTGGAAAATATCCTTAAAAGTATGGTCATATTTCTTGGAAATGGTATCCTTTGTCGCAAACCATAAATCCTGCTTTGTTTCCAGTGCAAAGTTAAAGCAGCTTCTTGCAAAGCTTTCAATAGAACCGTTTAAATTATGCATTCCCTGTGCCACACCTGCACCCGTGTAATTGTGCACCAGCTCTCTTACTTCCGTTCCATCCTCTGCAGTATATACAAGCTCTACCTTTCCCGCTCCCGGAATTTTCATCTCTGTATTTTTATATACATCGCCATAGGCATGTCTTGCGATTGTGATTGGCTTTTTCCAGTTCTTTACACAAGGCTCAATGCCTTTCACAACAATCGGAGCGCGGAATACCGTACCATCTAAGATTGCACGGATCGTTCCATTCGGGCTCTTCCACATTTCTTTCAGGTTATACTCCGTCATGCGGGCTGCATTCGGAGTGATCGTCGCACATTTTACTGCCACTTTATATTTCTTTGTAGCATTTGCAGAATCAATGGTTACCTGGTCATCTGTCTCATTACGGTGTTCCAGACCCAGGTCATAATATTCCGTGTTAAGCTCGATAAATGGCTCTAACAGATTCTCTTTGATCATCTTCCAGAGAATTCTTGTCATCTCATCTCCGTCCATCTCTACAATTGGCGTTGTCATCTTAATTTTTTCCATCTTGCTTATATCCTCCTTTTATTCTTGTATATGAAGATTGGCCATTACATTCATAATATGCTGATTTGCCAGTCTCTCTGCCTCTTCCTCGTCTTTGCGTCTGATTGCTTCCAGAATCTGCTTATGTTCCTCAATCGATTTTTCTGCACGGTCTCCTTCACCGACGGACATGGTACGTGCCATTTTCACATATTTATGAAAATCTGACAATACATGTTCCAGGATACGGCTGTCCGATGCCTCATAAAGCACCCGGTGAAATCTCCCGTCAAGCATCGATACTTTTTCTGCCTGGGTACAGTCCTTCTTTTTCAGATGATATTCTGAAAGATAGACAATTTCCTCCAATTCATTCATCTGCTTTTCTGTAATATGTCTGGTCGCCCATTTTGCACAAAGCCCTTCCAGCATGGAGCGTATCTTATAAATGTCCCGGACGTCTTTTTGTGTGATTCCTGTTACGTAAGCGCCTTTATTCGGGATAATCTTTACCAGCCCTTCTAATTCAAGCTGCCGGAGGGCTTCCCTTACCGGCGTTCTGCTGACTCCCAGTTCTTCGCCAATGACAATTTCCCGCAGTTCATCCTGTTCCTTATAAACACCGGACAAAATATCTTCCCGCAATTTTGTAAACACTTTCCCCCGAAGAGAGCGGTCTTCATATTCTTCCATTTCAATATACCTCTCTTTTTATACAACTACTATATTAATTGAATTCCGAGTTTTTTGCAAGTATCATCAATCACTCCAAGAAGTTCTTCATCCGTTAATACTGTCACACGGCCGCCCTCATACTCTTCATCGACCCATTTTTTCACGATGGACACAAGCTCTGAATTCTTATCCACCCGCTTTTCCTCCGGCAAATGAAAATACGTATTCATCCAGTGTGCAATTCCTGCAAGCCCGGATGTATTAGACACAGCTACAAGCGGCGGCCGGTTCAAGAATTTCTCCGTATCGAAAATATTATAAATCTCTTCGTTTTTGAGCAGTCCGTCTGCATGGATACCCGCCCTTGTCACATTAAAATTTCTTCCGACAAAAGGTGTTCTGGATGGCACCCGGTAACCAATCTCTTTCTCATAATAATCTGCCAGCTCTGTAATCACTGTCGTGTCCATACCATCCAGTGTTCCCCGGAGCTGTGCATACTCGAATACCATTGCTTCAAGCGGTGTATTTCCCGTTCTTTCTCCGATTCCAAACAGAGAACAGTTCACTCCGCTCGCTCCATAAAGCCAGGCGGTCGAAGAATTGCTGACTGCTTTATAAAAATCATTGTGACCATGGAATTCTATCAGCTCACTCGGTACTCCGGCATGAACACGGAGTCCATAAATAATGCCTGGAATCGAACGTGGAATCACCGCACCCGGATAATTCACCCCATATCCCATCGTATCACAGACACGTACCTTTACCGGTATCTGATATTCTTCCATTAATTTCATAAGTTCCAGACAAAATGGAATCACAAAACCATAAATATCGGACCTTGTAATATCCTCCAGATGACATCTCGGACTAATTCCTGTCTCCAGACATTCCCGCACAATAGAAAGATAATGCTCCATACATTCTCTTCTCGTCATTTTTAATTTGTAAAAAATATGGTAATCAGAGCAGCTCACCAGAATTCCGGTTTCCTTCATTCCAATCTCTTTTACAAGTTCAAAATCCTTTTTGCTTGCACGGATCCAGCTTGTCACCTCGGGAAATGCATATCCTCTTTCCATACATTTATACACCGCATCCCGGTCCTTCTTACTGTACAGGAAAAATTCACACTGCCGGATTTTTCCATTCGGTCCGCCCAGTCTGTGAAAATAATCATACATTGTTACGATCTGTTCTGTGCTGTACGGAGCTCTTGACTGTTGCCCATCACGGAACGTCGTGTCTGTAATCCAGATTTCATCCGGCATATTATGAGGCACGATTCGGTCATTGAACGCAATCTTCGGAATCTCATCGTACCGGAACAGATTGCGGAACACATTTGGCGTTTCCACATCCACCAGCGGATACATATGCTCTTCTAACTGAAGCAGATTACTATGCTCGTCAAGATATACTTTTCTGTTTTCCATTTTGCATCTCTCCTGTTTTTGCTTTATTCTTATTGTACCAAAATAAACCATGTATAATTGTATACAATTATACATTTCGTGTCAATAGAATTTTAGACAGAAAAGACACCTCCTAAGCAGAACGTATTTATCTGCCCGGAAGGTGTCTTTCTTTTATTTTTTATAAAAATATGCTTTTAATACAATTTTGCACCGATTTCTCTTGGCCGGAATCCATTCTCTTCTAAGTTGTTCATAATCTGGTTCTTATGCTCCGTTCCAAACACTTCCATCGTAATACGAAGCTCCACCGCCGCATTACGGTTCGTACTTACAAACTGATTATGCTCAAGCTTAATGACATTTCCCTGTGCTTCTGCAATAATCTGCGCCACATGCACAAGTTCACCCGGTTTATCTGGCAACAGAACAGATACAGAAAAGATACGGTCTCTTTGAATCAGTCCGTGCTGAACAACATAAGACATCGTAATCACATCCATGTTGCCGCCACTTAAAATGGAAACTACTTTTTTCCCTTTCAAATCAAGCTGCTTTAAAGCAGCTACCGTCAGAAGTCCTGAATTTTCCACTACCATTTTGTGATTCTCTACCATATCAAGAAATGCGCCAATTAATTCATCATCCTCTACCAGAAGCATCTGGTCAATATTCTCGCTCGCATAAGGGAAAATCTGATCGCCCACACGCTTGACAGCCGTGCCGTCAGCAATCGTATCTGCACTCGGAAGCTCTACGGGCTCGCCGGACTCCAGCGCAACAGACATACTCGCCGCAGAAGCCGGTTCCACCCCAATTACACGGATTTTCGGATTTAACATCTTGGCAAGTGTAGCGACACCCGTAATCAGTCCGCCGCCGCCCACCGGGACCAGAATATAATCTACCGTCGGAAGCTCCTGCACGATTTCCATTGCAATCGTTCCCTGTCCTGCTGCCACATCCAGATCGTCAAATGGATGGATAAAGGTGCTGCCTCTTTCTTCTGCAAGCTTTCTGGCATATTCACAGGAATCATCATAGACATCTCCATAAAGGATCACCTCTGCCCCATAACTCTTTGTGCGGTTTACCTTAATTAATGGTGTGATCGTCGGCATTACAATCGTAGCCTTGCAGCCAAACTTCTGCGCCGCATAGGCAACTCCCTGGGCGTGATTGCCTGCGGATGCCGCTACTAATCCTTTTTCTCTCTCTTCCTCGCTTAATGTACTGATTTTGTAATAAGCGCCTCTTACCTTATAAGCGCCAGTATACTGCAGGTTTTCCGGTTTCAGATACACTTTTCCTCCGGTCTGTTCACTAAAGTATTCACTATATACCAGTTTTGTGGGAAGTGTAACACTTTTCACTAATTCTGTTGCCTCTTCAAATTTTTCCAATGTAAGCATCTTATATCGTCCTCCTTTATTCTGCTGTAAATAATGCATTCACAAATGTATCTGCATCAAATTTCTGTAAATCATCTATTGTCTCTCCAACACCAATATATTTCACCGGTATACCAAGCTCCGCCTGGATTGCAACAGCAATGCCGCCCTTTGCAGTCCCGTCCATCTTTGTAAGAATGATGCCGGTAATATCTGCCACATCGTTAAACTCCTTCGCCTGGGCAAGTGCATTCTGTCCTGTCGTGGCATCCAGTACAACCAGTGTTTCCCTGTGCGTATCCGGATATTCGCGGTCTATGATACGATTCATTTTCTTTAATTCTTCCATTAGATTTTTCTTATTATGAAGACGGCCTGCCGTATCGCACAGAAGCACATCTGCATGTCTCGCCTTTGCAGCCTGCACAGCATCATACACAACCGATGCAGGATCCGAACCTTCCTGGCCTCCAATCAGCTCTGCATGAGCGCGGTTCGCCCATTCCTTCAGCTGTTCACCTGCTGCCGCGCGGAAAGTATCTGCCGCCGCGAGCACGACCTTCTTATTCTGGCTTCGAAGCTTTCCTGCCAGTTTCCCGATGGTTGTTGTTTTTCCAACGCCGTTCACTCCAATTACCATAACAACCGAGGTTTTCTCTTCAAATTCATAAGCAGTCTCGCCTACGTCCATCTGCTCCTTGATACTGTCAATCAGAATCTGCCGGCAATCAGACGGCTCTTTGATATGCTGTTCCTTTACCTTTGCCCGCAGATCATCCAGAATATCATAGGTTGCCTGGACTCCCAGATCTCCCATAATGAGAACCTCTTCCAGTTCTTCATAAAAATCCTCATCAATATGGGAAAAGCCGTTAAAAATACTGTCCATCCCGGACACAATATTATCTCTTGTCTTACTTAACCCAGAGACAAGCCTTTTCCAAAAACCTTTCTTCTCTTCTGCCATATGCTCCCTCCTATTTATCCAGTTTATCCTCCAACAGGCTTACCGACACAAGCGTCGATATTCCCTTTTCCTGCATTGTAATACCATATAGCCTGTCCGCTGCTGTCATCGTACCCCTCCTGTGGGTAATGACAATAAACTGTGTATTCTTCGTCAGCTTATGAAGATACTTTGCAAAACGCACAACGTTATTATCGTCAAGCGCCGCCTCAATCTCATCCAAAAGACAGAACGGCGACGGCTTCAGATTTTGAATTGCAAACAACAAAGAAATCGCCGTCAGCGCCTTCTCTCCACCGGAAAGCTGCATCATATTCTGCAATTTCTTTCCCGGTGGCTGTGCAATAATACGAATTCCTGCCTCAAGAATATCCTCATCCTCCATAAGCTCCAGCGTACCCTTTCCGCCTCCGAACAGTTCTTTAAATACCAAATCAAATTCCTTTGATATTCTTGTAAACTGCTCACTGAACTGTCTGCGCATTGCTTCATCCAGCTCTGCAATAATCTGCTTTAATGTTGCTTCTGCTTCTATCAGGTCATCATGCTGTTTCTTCAAAAATTCATATCGTTCTGACACACTTTTATATTCTTCGATTGCATTCACATTAACAGAGCCAAGAGATTTGATTTCCCCTTTCAGCTCCTGAATCCGTTTCTTCATCTTTGACAAATCCGTCAGATTCTCGTTTCTAAGTTCCAGCGCATGATTATAGGTAATCTCATATTCTTCCCACATATAGTTGATCTGCTTCTCAGAAGCCTCTTCATAGCCTGTCTTCTGGCTCTCCAGACGGAAGACTTCTTTGTCAAGCTCTGCAATATGCTTTGCCAGATCCTCCCGCTTCTTAAGAAATACTTTATGCTTCTGGTTCAGTTCGTCCCGCTCTTTCTTATAACGCTCGATTTCTCCCTGAATCTCGGCAAATAATTCCCCTGAATTCTCAATTGTCTCTCTTAACTGCCGGATTTTCTCTTCTTTTTCCTGTATTTCTCTGGATGTACCGCCTTTGCTTGCCTCCAGCTCCTCTAACTCCTCCTGGAACTTCTCTATCTCTTCCCGGATACGTGTTACATTTTCAGCGGCAAACACACGCCTTTGCTCCAGTCCGGCACAAATCAAATGTATTTCTTCCGAAGCCTTCTGTTTGACACCCTCTGCTTCCCTCTCTTCTTCCAGACTCTTCTGCTCCTTATCAATCTTAACATTCAGCTCCGATTCCAGTCTCTCGGATGTATCAAGCTCTACACTAATTGAATCCTGATTTTCCAGAATATCATTCACCTGATGCTCCAGACCTTCCGACTCCTGTCTGATATCCTCCGTGAGTTCCCCGGCGGCCTTCACCTTTGCCTTCGCCTGGTCCAGATTCATTTTTGCCGTATTCTGTACGACATATGCTTTCTGAAGGTCTGCTTTCAATTCTTCTATCTTATCATAATAACCGGTACGCTCACGGCGAAGTGTATCCGACTGCTTCTGCAGCTCGTCCATTTCCCGTTTCAGCTGTTTTACCGTTTTCTCAAATTCTTCTATTTCCCTGCGCCTGCTGAGCAGATTGCTGGAATTTTTAAATGCGCCTCCAGTCATAGAACCACCCGGGTTAATCAACTCTCCTTCCAACGTGACAATACGGACGGACTGTCTGTATTTTCTTGCAATTGCGATTCCATGGTCAATATTGTCTACTACAAGCGTCCTTCCAAGCAGATACCCGGCAAGCTCCTGATATCTTTCCTCCACCTTCACCAGGCGGTCAGCGCTTTCGATTGCCCCGGGTTCTTTTAAAATGCCCGGCTCTTTGAAGCCGTTATACGCCCGGATACTTGTAAGTGGGAGAAATGTCGCACGTCCGAATTTGTTCTTTTTCAGAAATGCAATCATCCGCTTTGCCGTATCTTCATCCGCCGTGACAATATTCTGGATACTTCCGCCAAGCGCCGTTTCTACTGCAACCTCGTATTCCTTATCAACCTTTATAATGTCTGCAACAACCCCGAGAAGCCCCTTCTCCCTGCTGCGGTTATCCATAACTTTACGGATGCTGTTTCCATATCCGTCATAACGCTCGGTAATGTTCTTCAAGGACTCCAGCCTGGACTGTTCCCTGTGGTAAGCAGTCTGTCCAATTCGGAACTGCTCGGTCTGCGCCGCAAGGAGCCTCTGAATCTCGCTGATTTTCTTTTCGTAGTCTTCCTGCTCACCAGTCAGTGTAAGAATCTGCCCGGATATTTCTCTTAATTCTTCCTTATATTTCTCTACAAGCTTTCCCTGAACCTCTGCTTCACTTCCGGCTGTCAGAAGACGCTGGTTCAGCTGGCTTCTGCGCACCTGAATCTGCTCCAGCATCGTATCATATTTCTGTATTTTTGCCTTTGTGGATGCACGGTTTCCCAGAATCTCCATAATCTCATTTTTATTTTCTTCAATTGCCGTGCTTAAATCTGCAATTTTTGCCTGAACCTCAATCAGCTCTTCCTGTGCTTTTTGTTCCTCTGACTGGCGCCCGGCTAACTCCTTTTGTATCGCGGCCTGCTCTTTCTCCAGAAGTCCCAGCTGCTCTTCTCTTTGCTGAACCTCTATCGCAATCGTCTTTGCCCGCTGGTCAAAATGTTCATCATTCATAAGCGCGCTGTGAATCTGTTCCTTCAGAAGCTCAATCTGGCTCTCCAGCTGTTGTTTTAACAAGGTAGTCTCATTCATCTGGCTTTTTGCCTTCTCAATAGACGCATCAATCTCATCCACCTGGTCTTCAATCGTCTCATACTCCGTTTTCATCTCTTCATAACCGGTATTTGCCGACTGAAGCTCTTCACTGGCAATCGTAAGATTTTCATCAATTCCTTTTATCTGCTCCTGAATCCGTGCTGTCTCCAGCAGGAACATATTAATATCATAAAGCTTTAGTTCTTCTTTTTTCTTCAGATACTCTCTTGCCTTTTCAGACTGACGCTCCAAAGGCCCTACCTGACGTTCCAGCTCCGCAAGAATATCATTTACACGAAGCAGATTCTGCTGCTCCTCTCCCAGCTTTTTGACAGAAGTATTCTTCCGTCTTTTAAATTTGACAATCCCTGCCGCCTCATCAAAAAGCTCTCTTCTCTCTTCCGGTTTACCACTTAAGATTTTGTCAATCTGTCCCTGCCCGATAATCGAATATCCTTCTTTTCCGATACCCGTATCATAGAACAGTTCATTCACATCCTTCAGCCTGCAGGCGCTGCCATTGATTAAATATTCGCTTTCCCCGGAGCGGTAAAGCTTTCTTGCAACCGTAACCTCTTCATAATCAATTGCAAGCTGATGGTCCGAATTATCCAGCGTAATCGCAACAGATGCGTAGCTTAAAGGCTTCCGGTTCTCTGTACCGGAAAAAATAACATCCTGCATACTGCCGCCTCTCAGCTGCTTTACTCTCTGTTCCCCCAGCACCCAGCGCACTGCATCCGCGACATTGCTCTTTCCGCTTCCATTTGGCCCTACAATTCCTGTAATCCCGTTATGAAAGTCAAATTTTATTTTATTTGCAAATGACTTGAAGCCTTGCACCTCAATACTTTTTAAATACATACAACACCTACTTTATATTCTTCTCACGCAATCTTAATATACTCTGATAGGCCGCTTCCATCTCTGCTGCCTTCTTGGTCCGTCCTCTTCCCATTCCGTACCGCTTTTTCCCGATACAAACTTCCGTAAGAAATGTCTTATCATGGTCAGGCCCCTCTTCTCCCAGAAGATGATAACTGAGCGGCTCCTTAAAATTCGCCTGCACAATCTCCTGAAGGATAGTTTTGCTATCAAAAAAGAGCTTTTTATTTTCCAGATCCTTCAGGATAAATTCCCGGATAAACTCTTTCGCATTAGCAAAACCACCATCTACATAGATCGCTCCTGTCAAAGCCTCCATCGCATCCGAGGTAACGGACTCCCTTTTCCTGCCGCCTGTCGCCTCTTCCCCTTTTCCAAGCAGAAGGTACTCGCCCAACTCAATGTCTCTTGCACAAAATGCCAGCGCAGGCTCACACACCATGCTTGCCCTTATCTTTGTAAGCTCCCCTTCCGGCTTTTCCGGGTATTCATAAAATAAAAACTCACTCGACACAAGCTCGAGAACAGCATCTCCAAGGTATTCCAGCCGTTCATTACACTGAGATTTCGGCAGATGCTTTTCATTTGCATAGGAACTGTGTGTCATGGCCTTTTTCAATAATGCTACATCTTTGAATTTATAATTGATTCTTCTTTCAAGCTTACGCAAATCTCTACTCATATTTCCTCCCGTAAAACGAAAAAGCCCACCTGGGCTTTTTCGTCAACATAACCTTAGTTGTTTGTTGCATTTTTAATCTGCTCTACAGCATCCCCGACTGTAACAATCTTTTCTGCATCATCATTATCAATTTCCAGGCCGAACATCTCTTCTATCCCCATAATAATCTGGAAAATATCCAGGGAATCAGCGCCCAGATCATCTTTAAATCTTGTGTCCTCTGTAATATCATCTTTCTCAACATTCAATACATCCGAAATAATTTCCTGTAATTTTTCAAACTCCATAATATTTCTCCTTTTTTCATATTGCATATTCTTTATTATTCAACAGAATCAGATTCTGCCTGAATACATTCCCTGATTTTTTCATTAATCCTCTGATTATGAAAGTTCACACACTGTAATATTGTATTACAGATTTCCTTTGATTTAGAACTTCCATGCGTTTTCACGACCAATCCATTCAGTCCCAGAAGCGGCGCGCCTCCATATTCACTGGCGTCGAATGATTTCACAACATTCTTAAGCGCCGGTTTAATCAGAACCGCCCCTATTTTGCTCCGAAGGGAACTCATAAGCCCCTCTTTAATTTTGCTGATCAGCACATTCCCTGTGCCTTCAAACATTTTTAAAATAATATTCCCTGCAAACGCTTCGCATACCATTACATCCACCGCGCCATACGGAATATCTCTTGCCTCCACGCTTCCGACAAAATTGATTTCTTTCGTCTCCTTAAGAAGCGGAAACGTCTCTTTTACCAGGGCATTTCCTTTCTCTTCCTCCGCACCGATATTGACAATCCCAACCTTCGGATTCTCCACACCCATAATATTCTTCATATAGATGCTGCCCATTTTTGCAAACTGCACCAGATGCGCCGGTCTTGCGTC
>CALFCS010000030.1 GCA_937950565.1 uncultured Lachnospiraceae bacterium | reverse complement strand
ACAAGCTCCTGAGAACTCAAGAAGCGGCTGTTTGAACTGGCTTCCCTTAACAGTTTCCGGTTTAAACTTCGCAACAACCTCAGGTTTTACAGGAATTTCTCTTCCATAATCAAAGACTTCCTGACAAGCAGCGTTCTCTTCCATATTACCCATAACAAGAGCTTTCTCACCCTTCTTGCCCGGACATACATTTGCACAAGAACCGCATCCTGTACAGTCAAGTGCAGATACGCTCATTGTAAACTTCATTCCCGGCAGACCAATCATATCAATCGCTTTTGTTCCTTCCGGAGCCTTTGCAAGCTCGTCCTCTGTCAGAGCGATTGGACGGATAACAGCATGCGGACATACATAAGCACAGCGGTTACACTGAACACAGTTCTCCGGTACCCATACAGGGATATCTACCGCAATACCACGTTTCTCATATGCAGAAGCTCCTGACGGTGTAGAACCATCTACATAGTCATTAAATGCAGATACCGGAAGTGTATTTCCTTCCTGTGCATTTACTTTAGCCTGAATATTTTTAACAAACGCAACAACATCTTCTCTTCCACCTTTTACTTCCGGTGAAAACAGTCCTTCGTCCTGACAGGATTTCCATGAATCCGGAACCTGTACTTCAACAACCTGCTTAGCGCCTGCATCGATTGCATCGTAGTTCATCTGAACGATCTTGTCACCTTTTCTTCCGTAAGTATTCTTTGCAGCAGTCTTCATAAGTGCAATTGCCTCTTCCTCCGGGATGATTGCCGCAAGTTTAAAGAATGCTGACTGAAGGACTGTATTGATACGTCCGCCAAGTCCGATTTCTTTACCAATCTTAATACCATCAATCGTATAGAACTTAATATTATGGTCAGCAATAAATGCTTTTACCTGTCCAGGCAGATGTTTCTCTAAACCTTCCATATCCCATGGGCAGTTCAGAAGGAATGTTCCGCCGTCTACTAATTCCTGAACCATGTTATATTTATTTACGTAAGAAGGATTATGACAGGCTACAAAATTAGCCTTGTGAATCAAGTACGTAGACTTAATCGGCTTCTTACCAAAACGCAGATGAGACATTGTAACACCGCCGGACTTCTTGGAATCATAGTCGAAGTAAGCCTGTGCATACATATCTGTATTATCACCAATAATCTTGATAGAGTTCTTGTTAGCGCCAACAGTTCCGTCTGCTCCAAGTCCCCAGAACTTACAGTTGATGGTTCCTTCCGGAGTTGTAACAAGCGGTGCGCCTGTCTCAAGTGAAAGATTTGTCACATCATCTTCGATACCGATTGTGAATCTTGCTTTCTCTGTATTATTGAATACTGCAACAATCTGTGCAGGTGTTGTATCTTTAGATCCCAGACCATAACGTCCGCAGTTAACCGGAACTGCATCGTACTTAGAACCCTTCAGTGCGGAAACAACATCCAGATATAACGGCTCTCCCTGTGCTCCCGGCTCTTTTGTTCTGTCAAGAACATTGATATATTTTACAGTGTCAGGAATCGCATCGATCAATGCCTGTGCACAGAATGGTCTGTAAAGACGAACTTTAACTACACCAACCTTCTCTCCTGCTGCTGTCAGATAATCAATGGTCTCTTCAATCGTATCACATACAGAACCCATTGCAATAATAACCTTCTCTGCATCCGGTGCTCCATAGTAGTTAAACAATTTATAATCTGTACCAATCTTTTCATTTACCTTGTCCATGTATTCCTGTACGATTGCAGGCATTGCATCATAATACGGATTACATGCTTCTCTTGCCTGGAAGAAGATATCCGGGTTCTGTGCAGAACCTCTCTGACATGGATGGTTCGGATTCAGGGCATGTTTTCTGAACTCATCAATTGCATCCATATCTACCAGGTCTTTCAAATCTTCATAGTCCCATGTTTCAATCTTCTGTATCTCATGTGAGGTACGGAATCCGTCAAAGAAATTAATAAACGGAAGTTTTCCCTTTAATGCTGCACAGTGTGCAACCGGTGTCAAATCCATAACCTCCTGTACGCTTGACTCGCAAAGCATTGCTGCTCCAGTCTGACGGCAGGCATACACATCAGAGTGATCTCCAAAGATAGAAAGTGCATGACTTGCAAGAGCACGCGCTGATACGTGAAATACGCCCGGAAGCTGCTCACCAGCTACTTTATACAGATTTGGAATCATAAGAAGCAGTCCCTGGGAAGCTGTAAATGTTGTTGTTAAAGCTCCCGCTGCAAGAGAACCGTGTACGGCTCCTGCCGCTCCTGCCTCTGACTGCATCTCTGTAACCTGTACAGTCTGTCCAAAAATATTCTTTCTCCCCTGTGTAGCCCACTCATCTACATGCTCCGGCATAACAGATGACGGGGTGATTGGGTAGATTGCTGCAACTTCTGTATAAGCATATGATGCATGAGCCGCAGCCTGATTACCATCCATGGTCTTCATTTTTCTTGCCATTTCTATTGTTCCTCCTTTAAAAAAATAATTATACAAATTCGTTGATAATCTATAAATATTATAGTCCCTGACCATATAAAAGTCTAGTTTCTTTTTGGATACAATCTTGCTTTTCTTCTATAAAATATAATCAAAATGAGCGACAGCAGCACCAGAACCCCTGATAACAGCTGAGAAACCGGGAGTTGTGTTCCCGGAAGAAACAGCTGATCAGTACGAATCCCTTCTATCCAGAACCTGCCCAGGCCATACCCAAAAAGATATACAAGGAACACCTCACCGTCAAATTTTTTATGATTCCGGTACAAAAACATAACAGCAAGTACCATCACACACCACAGTGATTCATATAAAAAGGTAGGGTGTACCTGAATACAGGAAACGCCGTCCACTGTCTCCATATGCTCTCTCATAAGCTCTGAAACATCAGAACTCCGGACTGCATCCAAAGGGAGCCGCATAGCAAAAATGTTATCCGTATACTCTCCAAATACTTCCCGGTTAAAGAAATTCCCCCATCTGCCGATTGCCTGGCCTGCAACAAGTCCAAGACCCGCCGTATCAAAAATAAGCGGAGCTGACAAATGCTTTATTCTCGCAAAGATGACCACTGTAATAACAGCGGCAATTACTCCGCCATAAATGGCAAGTCCTCCGCCCCTGATATCAAAAACACGGAGCAAATCATCTTTATATGCATCCCAGGAAAAGATGACATAATATATTCTTGCACCAATAATAGAAAAAATAACCGCATACACTGCCAAATCCAGATAATCATCCGATTTCTGCCCTGTTCTTTTTGCCTCAAGGGCAGCAATCATAATTCCTGCCATAATTCCCAGTCCGATAATGATTCCATAATACGCAATATCAAATCCAAATACGGTAATATGGTCACCCACATCAGACAAATGGATTCCCAGATTTGGGAAATCGATCATTCTGCTCATCCTGTCTTCTTCCTTCCTGCCGTTTCACCTATACATTAAACCGGAACAGCATAATGTCCCCGTCTTTTACAACGTAATCCTTTCCTTCCAGGCGGATAAGCCCCTTCTCTTTTGCCGCGGCATGTGTTCCGCACGCAATCAAATCATCATAAGACACTACCTCCGCACGGATAAATCCACGTTCAAAATCCGTATGAATCTTTCCTGCTGCCTGCGGAGCCTTCGTTCCTTCCGTAATCGTCCACGCACGCACCTCCGGCTCACCGGCTGTCAGATAACTGATCAGGCCAAGCAGACGATAGCTCGCCTTAATCAATTTTTCCAGTCCTGACTCAGCTAACCCCAGATCTTCTAAGAACATCTTCTTCTCATCATCATCAAGCTCGGCAATCTCCTGCTCGATCTGTGCACATACAACAAACACTTCACTTTTTTCCTTCTCTGCATAAGCCCTTACTTCCTGAACCCCTGCATTCCCGCATCCATCATCAGCAAGATCATCTTCTGCCACATTCGCCGCATAAATAACTGGTTTATAAGTCAGAAGATTATAGCCTGCAAGCCATTCTTCCTCTTCCTCATCTTCCGCTCCTTCAAAGGTTTTTGCAAGACGCCCCTCTTCCAGATGTGCTTTTATCTTTTCCAAAAGCTTCAGCTCTTTCGCCGCCGTTTTGTCATTCCTTGCCACCTTCGATGTCTTGGAAATTCTTCTCTCCAGAATCTCAAGGTCAGAAAAAATTAATTCCAGATTAATCGTTTCGATGTCCCGAAGCGGATTAATACTTCCATCCACATGCACGATATTTGAATCCTCAAAACAACGTACAACATGTACGATTGCATCTACCTCACGAATATTAGCAAGAAACTGATTTCCAAGTCCCTCTCCCTTTGACGCGCCCTTTACAAGTCCTGCAATATCTACGAATTCAATCGCTGCCGGGATAATTTTTTTCGTATGATACATTTCTCCCAACACATTCAGCCGTTCATCCGGCACTGTTACAACTCCGACATTCGGGTCGATTGTGCAAAACGGATAGTTAGCAGATTCTGCCCCTGCCTTCGTAAGTGAATTAAATAATGTACTCTTTCCAACATTCGGTAAACCGACAATTCCTAATTTCATGTATTTCTATTCCTTTCTATTCTGATTCATCTATTTCTAATCTCTGCTCTCCATCAGTATCACTATTCCTGATGGAAAACTGATTTTCACTTCTTCGTCTTCAATCTGATTGCTCACGCACAGACTGTCATAAGGAGTCAAAAGATGCTCTTTCAGCGGATATTTGGCTCCTTCAATATTAAATCCAAGTATTTCCTGCCCAAGCGGAAACACAGAAAAATAAATACCGTAAGCTTCTGTCTTTTTCAGGACTGTCTCTCCGCCGCCAATCAGGCGAATCCGGTTTCTGCTGTCCATAATCTCTGCACGGATTCCCGCACGGAAAGGAATCGCAAGCGTCTGTACATTTGCCCACAGATGATCCACCCTGCCGCCTGTTGCGCCAAGAATAACTAAGCTTCCGCATCCGAGCGTCATAGCAAACCGGACTGCAATCTCTGTGTCAGAGGCGTCCTTCACAGGATTATATTCTCTTATCGGCACTTGCGTTTCATTCCGGTAATAGTCTGCCACATCCTTATTTACGCTATCAAAATCCCCCACAATGTAACTGGGCATAATATGATTCCGGTAAAGGAATTCCATACCACGGTCGACACCGATGATATAGGCATTCTCATCTTCTTTAATCACAGACAGGGCAAATTCTTCTTCCAGCATTCCCCCGCTTACAATGATAATCTTTTTATTCATAGCTTTTCAGTATCTCCATGAACTCCCTTGTATTTTGCGCCGGATCACCTTTAAATACCGCCGAGCCCGCAACAATCACATTTGCACCGGCATCCAGCACTTCTCTTACATTCGAAGGATAGATTCCTCCATCTACCTGAATATCCACCTGCAGGCCCCGGGCATCTGACATTTCCCGTACAGCACGAATCCTTCCCAGTGTCTCCGGGATAAATTTCTGCCCGCCAAATCCCGGATGCACGCTCATAACAAGAACCATGTCGGTTTCCTCAAGTACACCTTCTAATACCTGCACGTCTGTTTCCGGGCAGATGGACACTCCAACCTTCGCGCCACATTCCCGTATTTTCGCTATTGTG
>CALFCS010000029.1 GCA_937950565.1 uncultured Lachnospiraceae bacterium | reverse complement strand
GGGCATGGGCGATACCTACGCCAAGTTCTATGAAGCGACAATTTCCTCGCGCGACGAGCGCTTGGAGCATTTCACGGCGGTCGGCGTTGCCATCTCGCATATGTGCCGCGATCCGCTGCTCGCATACGGCGCAAAGGGCTTTGCAGACCATCAGAAGGGCATCTCTTCCTATGAAGTCGAGCAGATTATTCTGGCAATCATCGTCACAACCGGCGTCGCTTCGATTTTCTTAACCAAGGACTTCACACCGGATTACAACAGCGGACTGGCACATGCGATTTTCTATGCGCTGACCAGCTATCCGATTATCGAGGAAAAGCATCTGCACGGCGAGGTTGTCGGATTCGGTGTACTGTATGCCCTGCTTGTAGACGGACAACAGGAGGAATTTGAAAAAATCTATGCGTTAAATAAAGAGCTGGGACTTCCGGTGCGCATTGCCGATATCGGCATTACCGAGGAGCAGTTCTTTGAAACCATGGACAGGATTCCGCAGATGTCCGATATCCGCCATTATCCGTATGTAGTGACAAAGGAAATGCTGATGCAGGCATATGAAACGATAGAACAGCTGTCAGTATAAAATGTCAGAATATTCATAATAAAATATACAATTTATAGAAAAGAATGAAAATAATTAAAATTTATTTGAAAAAAGTATTGACAAATAATAACCTGCGTGTTAATATACAATCACAAACAAACAAGAACTTCAAACATAAGAGTTCTTAAAAGGAGGTTGATTCCAATGCAGAACGAAGGAATACACCTACAATATGAGAGTGGTAAGGCATAGCAGTTCCCTCGCAAGAATACCTTTACCGATATAACAAATGGAAGATTCCTATAAAGAGATAGGAAAAGAAGGAAAAGGTAATACAGGCTGGCACTCATATTGAAGATTTACCACAACAATAATATGAAAGATTTCAGATTTGTGTAAAGAAACAAATACTGAAAAGGTATCAAAAATATACGACCGGAACACTTCTGATACCAGTAAAAGATTTTGGTTATCAACGAAATCAAAGTCAATGAAGATGCAGAAGTAAAAGGAAACTATATTTCAGATATCTTGAAACTGTCAGAACCCGTGAAAGATGACAGAAAGAAGCTTCATATTATCCGAATGAAACAGATTCAATGAAAGCAATTTCAAGGAATCAGGTATCATTCAAAAAATGTATCAATGTTCTAAGTAAGAAAACAAAAAGGAAGATTTTTTAAAGAAAAGATTCCAAAAAGAAAACTTACGAGCAGGGAATAAAAAGGTGATGTTGCCTTTGTACAATCAGAACAGATTTCATCGAAGAAATTGAAAAATGAAGTAAAATTCATAAAATCAATGAAGAATCGAAGAAAAAGGAGTTTAAAATTGGATAACGCAGAGTCTTAGAACGGCCGTTGTATCAAACATTCGTAGTTGGTATGACGGTCGTTCATTTTGCTCATTTTGCATTAAAAAACATGAAAAAGGAATAGTGCCAAAACGGCGGGAATATAGTATATAGCGTGAAAAAATGCCGGTGTAATTATTTTTTGCATTGGAATTTGGTTCTTATGAAACAAATCTGCGCGGTAAAAATCTTGTATTTGTGGATTGGAGAGGTGTATGAAACTGCTGTGGAGGTCGGGACGCAGGCGCGGTAAAGCTGATGGCAAAGAAAAGGAAAAAGACATTAGGGAAAGCAGGAAACCATGGTCGGGGATAACGGCACAGAAAGTAAGTATCGTGGCAGTGCTGTTTTTAGTAATGTATGCGCTGGGAGCGCTGACAGCAAAAAAGGCGGAGAGTGTCGGTGTGTCGGCATTACTGCATGAAAAAAGTGAAAACTGGGGACTGGGTTTTGGCACGGAAGGAAAGCCGCCGACAGGAAATGCGAGTGCAGAGGAATTAAAAAAATACAATGCGTATTTTATCGGGGATACAACACAGAATACGATTTATCTGACATTTGACTGCGGCTATGAAAACGGCAATACAGAGCCGATTTTAGATGCGTTGAAAAAACATGATGTAAAGGCGACCTTTTTTGTGGTCGGAAATTTTCTGGAAACCAGCCCGGAGATAGTCAAACGGATGATTGCGGAGGGGCATACGGTCGGCAATCATACCTATCATCATCTGGATATGTCATCCATTTCAAGCATGGATGCCTTTAAAAAGGAAACGCAGGACGTTGAAAATCTGTTTGAGCAGATTACAGAGACACCGATAACAAAATTTTACCGTCCGCCGCAGGGCAAATACAATATTGAAAACTTAAAAATGGCGCAGGAGCTTGGCTACCACACGTTTTTCTGGAGTCTTGCTTATGTGGACTGGTATCAGGATAAACAGCCGACAAAAGACGAAGCGTTTGGCAAGCTGCTTAAAAGAATACACCCCGGCGCAATCGTGCTGTTACATTCCACGTCTTCGACAAATGCGCAGATTTTAGACGAATTGTTGACCAAGTGGGAAGAAATGGGATATACTATAAAACCGTTGACAGAACTGGCTGGCGCAGCAACATGACACATAATAAATGTATTGTTTGACAAAACTTTAGGAAAAATGTTTGGCGAAGCCGGGTGAAGCGTGTAAAGATATAGATTTATGCGTGTACAGACAAAGAAAGAGAGTAAGATGAAGAAAAATGGGAGGAAACAAAACGTGAATACGAAAGAGTATGAAACAAAGGAGCTGCTTTCACGGTTTGCACCGTATTATAAGCCGCATATGGGGACGCTCTGCATGGATTTATTCTGTGCGGCGCTGACAACAATCTGCGAGCTGGTGCTTCCGCTGATTATGCGTTATATTACCAACGAAGGAATCCGGGATCTTGCGGCGTTGTCCGTAAAGACCATTCTGATGTTGGGTGCATTGTATCTGGTCCTGCGTATTATTGATGGTATTGCGAATTATTATATGGCATATACGGGGCATGTTATGGGTGCAAAGATTGAAACCGGTATGCGTAAAGATGCGTATGCGCATTTGCAGAAGCTGTCTGATACGTATTATAACAATACGAAAGTCGGTCAGATTATGGGGCGGATTACCAACGATTTATTTGATGTTACCGAATTTGCGCATCACTGTCCGGAGGAATTCTTTATTGCGGCGATTAAAGGCATTGCAGGCTTTGCAATTCTTGCAATGATTAATCTGTGGCTGACACTGATTATTTTTGTGATTGTGCCGGTTATGGTTCTATCCTGTATGAAGCTGAACCGCAAAATGAAAAAGGCATTTGCGGCACAGCGGTATCAGATTGGTGAATTAAATGCGCGTATTGAAGATACCTTGCTGGGTCAGAAGGTTGTGAAGGCTTTCACAAATGAAGATATGGAAAATCAGAAGTTTGATGGGGATAACCACAGCTTCTTTGGGATTAAAAAAGAAACGTATAAATATATGGGCGCATTCCAGACCACAACCAGAATGTTTGACGGTGTGATGTATCTGGCAGTTGTGGTTGCCGGCGGTATTTTTATGGTTAGAGGCATGATTCTGCCGGGCGATCTGGTTGCGTATATGCTGTATGTAACGACATTTATTGCAACAATCCGCAGAATCATTGAATTTGCCGAGCAGTTCCAGCGCGGCATGACGGGAATTGAACGCTTTTTACAGATTATGGACGCCAAAATCGACATTTTTGACGAGCCGGGTGCAGTCGAATTAAAAGATGTAACAGGAGATATTACATTTAAAGATGTAAGCTTTGAGTATCCGGATGACCACAATCAGGTCTTTGAAAATCTGAATCTGACGATTCGTCCGGGCGAAAAGGTTGCCATTGTCGGACCGTCAGGCGGTGGAAAGACGACACTTTGTAACCTGATTCCGCGTTTTTATGATATTGATTCCGGCGAAATCAGCATTGACGGTAAAAATATTAAATCATTTACGTTAAAGAGCCTGCGCCAGCAGATTGGCATTGTACAGCAGGACGTCTATCTGTTTTCGGGCACGGTGTATGACAATATTGTATACGGCAGCTTAAATGCGACAAAGGAACAGGTTATTGAAGCCGCAAAGCTTGCCGGGGCAGATGGATTTATCAGGGAACTAAAAGACGGCTATCAGACCTATATCGGAGAACGAGGTGTGAAGCTTTCCGGCGGACAAAAACAAAGAATCAGCATCGCAAGGGTATTTTTAAAGAACCCGGCGATACTGATTCTGGATGAAGCGACCTCGGCGCTGGACAATGAAAGCGAGTATGAGGTTGCTAAGTCGTTAGAGAAGCTGTCAAAGGGCAGAACAACGATTACCATTGCACACCGCTTATCCAGTATCCGCAATTCGGACAGAATCTTAGTGCTTACGCAGGAAGGCATTGCCGAAGAAGGAAACCACGAAGCACTTATGGAAAAGAAAGGCATTTACTACCAGTTCTATACCATGGCGGACCGGCTGAAATAGCGGCGATGTCAGAAGCGGAACCGGTCACTTCATTCTGCATAACGGATAAGCCTTCGGTTACGGTGGCGTTTGGTTCAAGCTGTTTTATCGTAGTTATCTTATATTTTACACATGTTTCGGATTTTCGCGCAGGGCACTTTCTACATATTCCATAATGTAGTAGTTGTCCTCCGGCATCTGGCAGCCGACGATATACGTGCCTTCATTTTCAGAAGAACGGATAATTCGGCCTTCCAGTACGGAATGGGCGGTCAGTGCAAAGTTATCAATGGCAATGGAAATGTCACGGCCCTTGGCAGAGGCAAAGAACGGGTCTTTTACCAGAAGGGCAAAACCGTTTGCACTGATATTGTCTAACTGACCCTTAAAGGTTTCACCGGAATTTTTCACGGTAATCGTACAGGTGTTGGAAATATCCATGCGTGGATATTTCCGGCGGTTTATAATCTGCGGACGGCTGGTAATCTGAA
>CALFCS010000028.1 GCA_937950565.1 uncultured Lachnospiraceae bacterium | reverse complement strand
AATCTCGATAACGGATACATCAAATGTGCCGCCGCCTAAGTCATATACCATGATCTTCTGTTCTTTTTCATTATCAAGACCATAAGCAAGCGCTGCTGCTGTAGGCTCGTTGATAATACGTTTTACATCAAGACCTGCAATCTTACCGGCATCTTTTGTTGCCTGACGCTGTGCATCGTTAAAATAAGCCGGTACTGTGATAACAGCCTCTGTTACTTTTTCTCCAAGATATCCTTCTGCATCCGCTTTCAGTTTCTGAAGAATCATAGCAGAAATCTCCTGCGGAGAATATTTCTTACCTTCAATTGTTACTCTGTAATCAGAACCCATCTCCCTCTTAATAGAAGAAATCGTTCCTTCTGCATTGGTTACTGCCTGACGTTTTGCAGGCTCGCCTACCAGACGTTCGCCTGATTTGAATGCTACTACAGACGGTGTTGTTCTAGCGCCTTCTGTATTTGCGATAACGGTCGGCTGACCGCCTTCCATAACAGCTACACAGCTGTTCGTGGTTCCTAAGTCAATACCTATGATTTTTCCCATGATTTTGTCCTCCTATATTAATTTGCTACTTTTACCATACTGTGTCTCACTACGGAGTCACGATACATATATCCTTTCTGAAATTCTTCGGCTACTATATTTTCACCGAAATTCTCATCCTCCACATGCATCACTGCATTGTGGAAATTCGGATCGAATTCCTGACCCACTGCTTCAATCGGCTTCACACCAATTCCATCCAGAGTTGTCATCAGCTTCTTATACACCATCTCCATTCCCTGGACAAATGAGTCATTCTTATCTTCCTCCCCGACAGTTCCGAGTCCTCTTTCGAAATCATCGATTACCGGAAGAATCTTATCTATGATATCCTTCGCACCTATTTCGTACATCTGGGATTTTTCCTTATCTGTACGCTTGCGGAAGTTATCAAACTCTGCCATCTGACGGGTGAGCCTGTCTGTAAGCTCTTCTATTTTCTCGTCTTTTTTATCCTTTTTGTTTTTCTTGCCGAACAGCTTCTTTGTGGATGATTTCTCTTCCTCCCCGTCCGCTGTTTCCGCTTCTTTCTCTTCTTCCTCTGTCTCAGAGGTTTCCGCATCCTGTGCTTCCTCAGAACCGACACTTTCCTCTGCTTCAGCTTCTGCCTCTCTGGCAGCCTTTTTTGCCTCTTCTACAGCTTCCTTTACCATCTCTTCCTGGCTTTTCTCCTGCTGATTCTCCAAGGGTTATTCCACCTTTCTATCTTTATTCTTTCTTGTGAAACATCTGGTCCAATTCATTTTGCAGCCGTTTCATTGATTTTAACACATGCTCATAATCCATTCGCTTCGGTCCGATAATACCTATCGTTCCCTTCATACCTTCACCTAATTCATAGGTTGCTGTAACAACACTGCAGTCCTTCATGTTCTCTACCGGAGATTCTTCCCCGATATATACCTGGATTCCGGTATTCTCTTCCCGGGAAAGGGTCTGTGTCACAAGCTCTGTAAGCTGCTGCTTCTCTTCAAATGCATGAATAATCTCCTGTGCACTCTGTTTATCCGAAAGCTCCGGATATTTGAAAATATTAGTCGCACCGCTCGTATAAATCTGCATTTCTTCATCGAGTTGTATGACATCTGCTACTGCATCCAGCACATTGCCAATCACTTCACTGTGTATGCCGGCCTGCTCTTTCAGCCTTGCGATTAATCCCAGATTAATCTCCTCAATAGACATCCCGTTCAGGGTTGTATTAAGAAGCATATTCAGTTTCAGGAGATTCTCATTACTCAGCGGCTCATCGACACGAATAATCTTATTCTTTATCACATTTCCGCCAAGCACGATAACCGCAATAATCTGTTCCTCATCTACCATTGTAAGCTGGATGAATTTTATCTTATTCGCACTTCCCATCGGTGTAGAAACCATCGTTGCATAATTCGTACTGCTTGCCAGAACCTTCGCCGCCTGCTTCAGAAGCTGCTCCATCTTGTCAGCCTTCTCAAGCATCTGCTCCTGCATCTCGCTTAACTCCTGCTCCTTTTCTTCCATCAGCATATCAACATAAAGCCGATATCCTTTATCTGAAGGAATCCGTCCGGCTGACGTATGAGGCTGTATGATATATCCAAGCTCCTCAAGGTCAGACATTTCATTACGTATTGTCGCAGAACTTAAATTCAAATCCGTATACTTGGAAATCGTTCTGGAGCCTACCGGCTCACCGGTCTCTAAATATGTCTTAATAATCGCATGCAGGATTTTAAGCTTCCGCTCATTTAATCCATGTTCCGATACCATAAGCCTCCTCCTTCATTTTTCTGTTAGCACTCTTTAATTTCGAGTGCTAACATCTTCGACTATTAATTTAGCACTAGATTTTCCATTTGTCAACATAGTTTATACATTTTTTATTTTGTCTTGACAGATTTTCTTCTCAGTTGTATTATTGTACTAAACGATTAATACATTAATACAAAACAGGAGGAATACTATGAGTGTAATATTAAGAACAAACCACCTTACAAAACATTACGGACATCATACCGCTGTTCATGATCTGTCTATGACAATCCACCAGGGTGATATTTATGGTTTTATTGGAAAGAACGGCGCCGGGAAGACGACATTAATCCGTATGATTGCCGGGCTTGCCGCCCCGGACGACGGACAGATTCTTCTATTTGGAAAGCCTGATCTGTTAAAAGGAAGAAAAAGAATCGGTACGGTAATTGAATCCCCCGCGCTCTACCCCGGCATGACTGCCCGTGAAAATATGATTGCACAGTGTAAACTTCAAAATGCAGACCTTTCACAGATAGATCCAATACTTAAGCTTGTAGGACTTCATGATACCGGGAAAAAGAAAGCAAAACAGTTCTCTCTCGGTATGAAACAGCGTCTTGCAATCGGGCTTGCTTTAATTGGAAATCCGGAATTCCTGCTTCTGGATGAGCCGACAAACGGACTGGACCCGGAAGGTATCCGAGAAATTCGGGAATTAATATTGAAGCTTAATAAAGACCGGAAGATCACTGTCCTGATATCCAGCCACATTCTCGGGGAGCTGTCAAAGCTTGCTACCCGTTACGGTATCATCCACGAAGGAAGGCTTCTGGAAGAATTTACGGAAAATGAATTATGGGAGCGCTGTGGAAAAGATAAAGATATGGATTTAGAGGAATATTTTTTACAGACAATAGGAGGACGATAAAATGAGACATTTATTAAGAAGCGATTTTTACAAATTAAGAAAGGCAAAATATTTCTGGGTCTGCCTGCTCATCAATCTTCTGCTTGCGGCGGGCACCGTATTTCTGCTTGATTTTACTTACAAATTAACCGGAGACCAGATGGAAGCGCAGATGCAGGCACAGCAGGAAACACTGGATGAATCAGGGGTAAACCTTACTGTGGATAATATCCCCCAGAGCTACGAAGACTTGAATGCTTCCGGTCAGATGATTACTTTTTTTGCCGGAAACACAACACTCCTTCTTGCTGTGTTGATTTCTCTTTTTGTCGGAAGCGAATTCAACAACGGAACTATCAAAAACATCGCATCGAAAAACTACAGCCGGGCACAGATTTACCTGTCCAAGCTGATTGTAAGTGTACTGGTATCCATTCTCTTTACGCTTTTGTTTGCCGTGGTCTCCACTGCTGCCGCCACCATACTCTGGGGATTCGGCGACGTAGCTTCGGGCTTCTGGGCTGATACCGCGGCAGCCGCCGGACTGGAGCTTCTGCTTTGCAGCGCATATGCTTCTGTTTTTGTGATGTTCAGTATGCTGATCCGTCAGAATGGCGGTTCCCTGGCAGCTAATATCTGTTTCCTGGAATTTGTGTCTCTGATCGTAATGCTTGGAGAGGTTGCGCTCAAACAGATATTTGACAAAACACTGACACTTTCTGATTATCTCATTGATATGAATATGAACGCCCTGACTGCAGGACTGAACCGTACGGTTGTCCTCCGAAGTCTTGGAGTTTTTGCAGGATATTTTCTCATTGCTCTGTTTATCGGAATGTTTACCTTCCAAAAACGGGATATCCGCTAAAAAAAATGTACAAAGCATTCATTCCTGCTTTGTACACCCCGCGCGGGGAGATTACTCCCCGCGGATATACCGAAACCATTCTTTGATTTCTTTTTCCTTTCCGTTATCCCCCGGCTCATAAAAAACTGCATCCTTAATCTCATCCGGAAGATACTGCTGGTTTACATAATGATTCGGGTAATCATGCGCATATTTATACCCAACTCCGCGTCCCAGATTTTTGGAGCCTTTATAATGTGCATCCTGCAGATGTGACGGCACAGTTGTTTTATAATTTCTCACATTTTCCATGGCCGCACTAATTGCATTTACTGCGGAATTACTTTTCGGCGCCGTCGCCACATAGAGCGCTGCCTGTGAAAGGATAATCTGTGCTTCCGGCATACCGACACGCTCTACTGCCTGTGCGGCAGACACCGCAACTGTAATCGCCATCGGGTCTGCATTTCCCACATCTTCGGAAGCGCAGATCATAATTCTTCGCGCAATAAATTTAATATCTTCTCCTGCATAAAGCATTTTTGCCAGATAATAAACAGCCGCATCCGGGTCGGAACCTCTCATGCTCTTAATAAATGCAGAAATCGTATCATAGTGGTTATCCGACTTCTTATCATACCGGACGACACGCTTCTGGATACACTCCGCCGCCACATCCAAGGTAATATGAATCTTACCGTCCGCACTTCTTTCTGTCGTAAGAATACCAAGTTCAATCGCATTCAGCGCATTTCTGGCATCCCCTCCCGCTATATCTGCAAGAAATTCCAGCGCATCCTCCTCAATCACAGCGCCGTAGCTTCCCATTCCCTTTTCCACATCATATACGGCGCGGTTCAGAAGAATCTTGACATCCTCCTTCTTAAGCGGATACAGTTCAAAAATACTGGAACGGGACAAAAGCGCTCCATTCACTTCAAAATAAGGATTCTCTGTCGTAGCGCCGATTAAAATAATCGTCCCGTCTTCTACAAACGGAAGGAGGTAATCCTGCTGTCCTTTATTAAACCTATGAATCTCATCCACAAAAAGTATGGTTTTCTTCTGATACATCCCCAGTGTGTCCTTTGCCTTGTGGATGACCTCTTCCATGTCCTTCTTACCGGCTACGGTAGCATTAATCTGCGTAAACTCGGCGCTGGTCGTATTGGCAATCACTTTGGCAAGCGTCGTCTTTCCTGTTCCCGGAGGACCATAGAAAATGACGGAGCTCAGTTTATCTGCCTTAATGGCACGGTACAGAAGCTTATCTTTTCCTATAATATGCTGCTGCCCTACCATTTCTTCCAAAGTGACCGGGCGGAGCCTGGAAGCTAACGGCGCCTCCTTGTCCATATTTTTTTCTCTCGCATACTCAAACAAATCCATGCTTCTTATCCTCCAATCAAATCCCTTACCGTCTCGCCTGCAATCAGAAGTCCCGCAACAGGCGGCACAAAGGAAATACTTCCCGGAGCAGAACGCCTCCGTCCCTTCTCCTCTTCTGTGTCCTGCACAGATACATGGAGAGGCTTTTCCTTTGAATATAATACCTTCAAATGCCGGATACCCCGTACTTTTAATTCCCTTCGCATCACTTTACATAAAGGACACACTGATGTTTTACTGATATCCGTAATTTCAAACAACTCTCCATGAAGCTTATTTCCCGTACCCATACAACTGATAATGGGAATCTTCCGCTCCTCTGCCATCTGAATGATAGCAAGCTTCGCTGTCACCGTATCAATCGCATCTATAATATAATCGGGACTCTCCTCAAATATTTCTTCTACATTTTCCGGCAGCACAAACGTCTCATATGTCACCACTTCTGTATCCGGACTGATATCTGCAATCCGTTCTTTCATCACCTTTGTCTTATACTGCCCTATCGTACTGTGATACGCAATAGACTGACGGTTCACATTCGTAAGGGAAATGGTATCATTATCTACCAGTATCAATTTCCCCACGCCGCATCTTGCCAGCGCCTCAATACAATGACTTCCCACACCGCCAACTCCAAATACCAGAACTACCGCCTGTCTCAGCTTTGCAAGACCTTCCTCTCCTATCAATAACTCCGTCCTAGAAAATTCATGAACCATAAACACTTCCTCCGGCTTCCAATCCGTCTTTCATCCGAAACCATTTCAATTCATAATCATTTCATCCACTGTCACAAATTCATATCCTTCCTTCGTAAGAATATCTGCAATCCGAAGAGCAGCGTCTACAGATGAACCATAACAGTCATGTAATAGAATAATATCATTTTCCTTTATTTCCGTCACTACTTTATTTACAATTTCATCTACATTTTCCGTCGTCCAGTCCAAAGGATCTACACTCCACATAACAGGAAAGACATCCAGATTGAGTTCCAGCTCCTTCTGCCAGCTTCCAAACGGCGGTCTTACATATTTTACATGTTCCCCGGTAATCTCATAAATGACCCGGTCCGTCTCCTCCAGCTCACGGACCGCCTCTTCATCCGGAAGTCTTGTAATATCCACATGATGATATGTATGGTTTCCAATCACATGTCCGTCCTCATAAATCCGTTTTACAAGCTCCGGATTGTTCTGTGCGTTATCCCCAATCAGAAAAAAAGTGGCTTTTATTCCGCGCTCTTTAAGCCCGTCCAAAAGCCTCCCTGTATAAGCAGCACTGGGACCATCGTCAAAAGTAAGTGCAAGCTTGGGCTTCTCCTGATAAGCTGCCTTTCCATCTGCCTCCAATACTTCTTCTCTGCCGCCGTCATCTATCTGTGCCCGGCTTCTCTCTTTCACCTCACGGAGCATTCCTCCGGCCTCCCATGCAATCACCATGCAAAGCATGATTCCGAGCACATATTTCCATTTCCTTACTCTTTTTTTCTTACTTCTCTGATTCAATCTATGCCCCTTGGCACATCTTTTTCCTTACATTATATGCTTCCGGAATCCTGATATTACCGTTCCGTCTGCGTAATTCTCTCGAGCTCCTGCTTCACCAATTCCACTGCCCCGGCATCCGGTCTGCACCGCAGCAAATACACCGGAACACGCTCCAGCATAATCTGAAGCTCCTTCGATAGCCGTTCTACAAATTCCGAACTCCATGGATTTGAGAGAATCTGGCTGTACAGCCGTGAAAATGCCCTCGCCCCCCAAAGCTGTGTCAGCTCATTCTCTGCCGCCTGTTCCAGGACAATGACTGCCGACAGCCTTACGGATTCATTTCTGTATATCCCGGAAGAGCCAGCAAATACTGAGCCATAGGCACGTATCTCTTGTCCGGCATTCCTAAGCAGAGCCCGGTCTCCATTCAACACGTCCGCTCCCTGATACTGCCGCCATAATTCTGCCTGCGTTGATTTTCCAATTCCCGATGGCGCAGTAAATGCAATTCCATGCGTCCCCCACCGGATCAGAGAAGCATGAAGCAGGAAAGCATGACAGGAAAGGAATGGCTCTTCCAAAGCAAGATACCTTGTAACAAGCACACTCTGCAGTTCCTGAAGGCTCTCCTCATCTACGTAAATCCAGGAATGACAAGGCGCTTTCTTACTTCTTTTCAGCACGATCCGGTCCCTGCTTCCGGAGAACACACGGTACTGCTCTGTTCCGTTCTCATATACCTGGTAATCCGCAGAGCTATAGATCAGCTTCCCTTCCGGCAAGACAATTCTTGCTTCAATCGAGTAACAGATATCCGCCAAATCCCTCTCCGTCTGAAAGACTGCCGCCCTATCACCAAGACATAAGGGCTTAACGCTCTCCAGAACAATATGCATTTCTCCCATACACAAATAATATTTGAACATCACTGCTCCCTCACAAAGATAAAACCGAAGCCGCCAAAACTGCTTCGGTTTTATGTGTTCTAAGAATTGAAAACAACAGACACAGAATCCTGCGGTGTATGATAGCAGATTCCAAACTCATCCTCGTAATCAGATATTTTCAGCTCACAAGAATCATTAAATCCACCATAACTCATAAAAAATTCTGCTTCTCCGTTATCTTTTATCACATTTGAACAGCCAGCCGTCAAATTAATAACACTCCCACAAGCAGCTATATAATCGCTGAGTGTAAAATTCTCTATCATAATCACTGGCTTCTGATACGGTTTCTTCATAATTTTACTTCCCCTTGTCAATCATCGTTCTATAAACCTTTGAATCATAGCCGCACACATCGCACGGTTCGTACTGCCCTGCGGACGTAGCAGCCCCTGATCTCCCTGAATCAGTCCTTCGGCAACTGCCCATGCCACAGCTTCCTTTGCATAGCCACTTACCTGCATATAGTCTGCAAAACCTGTCACCTGAGAAGTTCCCTTCTTCACGTCCTCCCCCATACGTTTTGCATAACGGTATAGCATCACTGCCATCTGCTCACGGGTAATTGCATCGGATGGTCCAAAGCATCCTTTTCTTTCTCCGGACGTATATCCCGTAATAACAGCTTTTTCACCACTCGCCCAGATGACTGCATCTGTATAAAACCATCCATCTTCTACATCCTGATACAGCTTCTTGTATTCTGCCTTCGGGCAGCCTGCCATTCGATGGAGAATCACTGCAAACTGCGCCCTGCACACGGTCTCCTCTGCTCCAAAATGGCTCTTATCAAGACCTGTCATGATCTCCTTTTCATACACATACTGCACATAAGGTTCATACCAGCTTCCTTTTGCAACATCTGTAAATGGAAGTTTCTTTCCTGTATCATCCGCCGGTTCATCCTCTTTCGGCGTCTCTTTTACAATATTGCTGATTGTAAACTGTACCTGCTGCTCATAACCTGCCTTATCTTTCACCGCAACCGTATAAGTTCCATTTTCAGTATAAGTCCTTGTCATGGTGTATGCATCCACACGTTTCCATCCAGCAATATCTTTTACTTCCTCCGCCACATACAGCGTTACCGTCACACCCTCACCGGAAGGCTTATCTTTATTTTCCACCTTCGCAGCCAGCTTATAGGTCTCTGCCTCTACTTTGGTGCCAATCGAATACACATCTTTCGTAATCTCTGTAAAGCTGGAGAAGGATTCTCCTGTATGATAGTCTACTGCGGCAACCGCGAAATATTGATCTCCTACTTCATAAATATCTGCCGGGAACTTCACTCTCACCTTAAACACATCATACTGGTTTCCATCCTGAGCCTCATAACTTCGGACTGGGAATAACGTCTCCGGATCAACTGTTCCATCTGTCAGTTCAGGAGTCGAAGCAATCCGAAGCGGAACAATCTGCCCTGCACTATTATAGTAATATAGCTGCGGACGATAAGTTCCTTTTCCGTTTTCCAATGTAATATTAACATATCCTGTCTTATTTTGTCTGACATAATTTGTGGCAAATCTCGCTCCTGCAACCGTAACCTTCTCTGCCGTCTTCTTATCCGACAGATCCACTGTCTTATATGACTGATAAGCGCCCTGTATCTCGGAATCCTTTTCCGTAGACACCTCATTGAGCGGCGTCTTTCGAATCATATTACTTGGATAACTCAGCGTACATCCCTTTGTTTTTAAGTTTGTCAGAGAAATATCTGACCCACTCTCCGAAGAATTCGCCAGAATTACCAGACGGGAGCCATCCCCATTCTTTTTACAATTTGCAAGGTTCAATTTATAATACATAGCTGTCGAAGAATTTACCGCAATCGCCGCTGTATTCGCATCTGTCCCGGCAACATTCAACAGAGTCGGGTAAGTGGACTTCTCTGCCCCTGTATTCACTGCTTTTGCCTCTACCTGCACGGACACATCCTTAATTGTCGTCTCCGGAGTCACCAGGAAGGCTACTGCACTTCCCGGAGAGAGGTAAATCTCATGTTTCGGCCCTGCAACCAGATAATCATTAATATCTGAGGTTTCACTGGTCTCCTTCCCCGGTATTTCTGTCATCGTCGAACCAAGGTCGTAGATATCATCTGCACCATTTCCCGCATAATTTACGATTGCTGCTTTCGCATTTGCCGCTTCAAGGTTCTCCGGAGATTCCACAAGTCCCTGGTCCGTAAGCTTCGTATCGCCCAAAATCATCTGCCGGATCTCTGTTGTAACTGTATTCGCTTCCCCTTTTTTATAATAAGATGTATCCTGCAGCGGGTTATAAATCCTTATGCCATCCAAATAGAATGTCTTCCCTTCTCTGCTTGCAATACAGAGCTCCACACTATAAGTACCATAGTCCAGACCCTGGATACTGATGACCGGAAGCTGATATAGCTGCTCCTTCTGCTCCGTCGTATAAGAAGTATCTACAGAACCAATCTTTTCTACCTTTCCGTCTGCTGCTTTTACCACATACATCACCTTGGCTGATTGGTCATAGGTTCTCCCAACCACATCAAAGCCCGTTCCTGTAAAAGTAAAATTAGCTCTTCCTGCATCTTTTAAATTCTCCGCGCCCTGCATCTGGCTGCTGCTTCCAAGGCTGTCTGTCTGCCCCGGCTTTGTCCCGGCCGCGTCATCATATGCTGCATCATGTCCGTAAGCCTCATTCTGGTCCACAGACTGCGTGACTCCTGTCTGTCCGCCAATCTGTACCGGATATGTTCCCGAATATACGATTCCTTTTGTGGTATCCGTATTATCAGACTGTCCTGTGCCATTGAAATTATCTTCATAGTAAACGACATTCGCAGGCAGAACCTTCGCCTGCTCTTCCATGACAACTCCATCTTCCGCCGTAATTTTATCTTCCGTAACACCTACTTTATCTACTGCACGAATAATCGTCTTATAGGAATAGGTATCAACCGCATCCATAAATTTTTCTGGAGTAAATACAATATCCGTATTTCCCGTTGATTTTCCATCCGTCTGCGTCATGGCAAGCGTACCGTTTATGCCGCCCGCCGTCATGCCATAGGTTACAGCCTGTGCATCTGTGGAAGAACCTTCCGTCTGCGGAGCCACATAAGCAATCCCGGCAATCTCATTTGTCACAGTATCACCCGGAACCGCATGGTAAACATCATTTGCAAACAAGCCGTTTTTCAATATCTTTTCCCCGGTTACCGAATTCTCCTCCTGGCCCGGATAATTCTTATCCGCAAGCTTCGCCGGAAGGCCGTAATCCAATACATAGATATCATTCTTCACATCATAAGCATACACGGCAATTTGTATCCTCTGTTCCTGATCTGTCTCTGCATAACCTTCTTTTGGTGTAAACATGACGTCATACACCGCAACCCCTGTCTCCGGCGCAGTATACAGAATGGAACCATCCTCCTTAATCTCAAATAAGGAATGGACCTCAGCCGCTCTGTTGCGTGCCTTCATCGTAATATTGTAATGTTCAAATACCGTCTGCTTATTGTAATCCTTACCTTCCGGCAGTATTGGCAGCTCCCTGGTCACACCATTCTGCACGTAATAGATTCTTTCCACAGAAGCATTAATAATTGTTCTACTTCCATCCGGATTTGTAATATAGAACACAACATATTTTGCATCTGGCTCATCCACCACTCCAGTCTCTACCACCCGGTACAGATAGCGGTTCTTGCTGCTGTCTACCGTTGGAAGCTCTTTGAACGTATATTCATAATTTTCTGTTGTCGCTGTTATCACGTTGCCGCTGCCGTCTGTCGCATCCTCCCATGCTCCTCCGGTAATCTTGCGCTGAAGCTTAAGCATTACTTCCTTAGGATTTTCTCCCGCAGGAAGTTTATCTGTTACACTTTCATCCCAGGATTTTACAGCCTTTATATCCATCTGCTTCACAAACTGGTTCTCAAAGGTAAATGCCGCATCGCTTTCATAGGCCCTTCCAAAAGCGTAGGAAGTATTACCCGTACCGCTTACCCCATAATTCGTATGCTGCAGTTTTTCATCTGTCGTGCTGAGTACCGGATCGGTAATCCCCGTAAGGCACAGACCTCCAACCTGCATCTCCTCAATCTTATATTCCGTTCCCGCCGGAATTCCCTCAAGTGTCGCTTCCCCGGTAATCGTATGGTTCTCATCATCACACTCGGTGAGCTTCACTTCCAAATCTGCTGTTACGGCATGATCCAGATTGATTTCCAGGAAACGGCCTGCAATATTGGTAAATGTAAAACGGAAGGTTACGCTTTCATTTTTATCCGGGTCTTCCTCATTTAAGAATACTTTCTTATAATCTGCCCATGACAGACCGCTTACGTCATTTTCTGTCCACTGCAATACCTTTTTCACGGTGACCGAGCCGCTTTTTAATGTATTCACATAATCTATCTTTAGATTAACTCCTGTTCCCTCTACTGTATCCGGATCTCTGTAATTCCGGTATACAAAGGTGTTCTTACCATCTTCATTTTTATTCAAAGCCGGCAATTTATCCGTATTTGGCTGCACAGGTGTACCATTCACAATTGATGTACGCCCATCAAACACAACACGCTTATGTACATTCGTCAGATTGTTGACCTCTGAATCATTTTCTACCGTAGTAACATCATGTCTTTCCGGAACGAGCGCTGAGACCGGAATCGGAGAATATCCGTCATTACTGTCTGCGCCTGTATATTCCGACATGGTATAGGTCGTATCAAACACTCTCGAATCATCATTTGCCGCTTCCTGCAGGTACAGATAGCTTCCGAAGCGGAATTTATCCCTGAACACGGCAGACTGTCCATCTGCAAGATTAAAACTTCCGACATCTCCAACAAAGCCTACCATACCGGAATTATTTGTTCCATCCGCATTCTTCGTATATTTCCTGAAAAATGCACGTACTGCGGGCTTTAAAGCTGCTGCTTCAATAGAACCGTAATCCGATATCTTTGTCTGATCCGTTGCAAATCCCGTATTTTCCGACGACTGTATCGCTCCATATGCAATAATATCAGCAATCCGAATCTCTGTCCCCGCAGTACGGTATGCAAGATCAATAGACTGTATTTCCTTATCCTTTGGCGCTCCATCCAGACTAATCCGCACTTCACTCCATACATTGGCAATCAAACCGTTACTATAGCCATTATACGACAACGCATTTGCGGTATTTCCCCACGTCGTACCGTCCGTATAAGTCAGTCCTACATACAGCCTGTGTCCGGCTGCGGTTCCAACCGTACTCTTTATCTTCATATACAGATATGCCGCTTCCACCCCATTTTCATCCTTCAATGTAGAGTTCTTAGGAGTGATATGCATAAGTCTCTTCTTAACAACGTCTGAGCCGGCCGTCCATACATCTGTCGAAGGTGTCTCCTCCATGTTATTCTTATAGGATATATAGGTGTTGTCCCTGTCACCCGTCAAGCCGCTCTCAACTGTAATATTACCCTCTGCGGCAACTCCCGGAGCAACATTTCCTGTCCCATCTCCCATAACTTTCGACATATTTGCCTGAAAGTATCCTTCTGACTCCTCAACCGGCAGAGGTTCTCCTGTCACCGCCTGATTGTATAAGTAATAATCAAATGCTCCAATATGGGATAACGCTTCTCCAAATATCTTCTGGTCTGCACTGTCTGTGTCAATCGTATTTGTAATTGTCAGCTTGCTTTCAACAGGGAAGTTAAAGCTTATCTTCAAGTTGGAAGACCACAGTCCACGCTCCAGATAGAAGATAGACAAGGTATGGGATGCAGTCTTATCCAGTCCTTTGAGAGTTTCGCTGGTAACCGTGCTGACATTCTTACCGGAAAGGATATCTTTATAATCCGCATTATATTTCACTTCCCCGGTTTTAAAGTTAATACTGCCTCCATTCGCACCATGAATGCCTCCGATATCCAGCATAAGCTCTCCATCCACAAAAATCCAGACGTCGTCATCCCCGCTGAAATTAAAGACAATATCCTGCTCTGTCGTCCTATCTCCATCCTTCATGAGCACCGTTCCGGTTTCTGTCAATGCGAACGGGATATCCATACGCATGCCAAACATATTATTCCGGAAAACTCTGGCGCTCGTATTTTCACTATACTGCTCCAACGGAAAGAAGCCATACTCATTCGGCTTATCTGCATTCTGAATTGTATGCTCACGCATATCTATATAATATCCGCTGGCCGGATCATTTCTCAGCTCCGCCGAATTGCGCGCATCTCTGCTGTCAAACTCCCAGTATCCATTTGAACCTTTTGTAAATGGGAAGTTTGTATTTCCATACACCTGGCCGATTGCCGCCTAATATTTATTATCTCCTCTCAGAAATTCTTCACTAAAATACGGAACTACCTTTCCATGCTGTGTTAAATTTCCATTTGTCAAACTGGAATCTACCATTCCACAGGCAAGGTTTATGTCTGCATTCCAGCCATTCACAGTATGGATATTTTGAAATTCATAATAATCTACAGTTCCTCCAAATGTGTAAGTATCTCCTATATACAACGGATACTTATAATCTGAAACATCCCAGTTATGCTTCTGATAATAGTCGCTCAACGCTTCATTCACATAATCTGCCTGTCTGGAATAATTGTCATACGTTATTCCTCCATTCTTTAACGCAATTCCTTCAATCTCTGCTCCGGAATAATAATCATAAAAATCCGCCGTTGCATAATATGTATCAGCGTCTTTTGTAAAGGTTCCAACAGGAACCTCCTGTACACTGTCACCGCCACTTGCAATATCCAGAGCATTTCCCCAATAACCATCGAGTAGCTTCTCTCCGCCGCTTACAACTCTTCTCGCATAGAAACACGGATAATCATACATCATCGTATCGGACATCCGAACAGGAGCCGACAAATACTCAGTGCCATTATAAGTGCCTTTAATCTGAATATAAGCGCGTTCAGCAGGAACCTGATCCCAGTAAAAATGGAAGTCAGCCGTCGGACCAGTTAACGCCTGCCAGTTCTCCCAGTTTGTGTCACCCTGCAGCTCATCTGCCGTCATCGTATCTGCTACCTCAGCTGTTGTCCACCGGATAGATGCCTCGCTTAATTTTGCTGTGATATTATTTACGAGAATGTACCGCTTCTCTCCGACAACCGCCTGGTAAGTACTCCATGCACCAGTGTTATTAGCAAGCGATTCCACAAGGAGCATATTCTTCGTCTTTGAGGAAGAATAATTAAACCGGACTATCTCTTTTCCATCCTTATCTTTCAACGTAAACAAGGTAAACTCATCCGCCTTGTCATCCGCAGTAAATTTATAAAACCACGTGTTCTCCGCAGACGCTTTATTGGCATCTGTTACAAACTCCCTTACATTATCTCCCCAGTTCAGTGTATAGCCGGAAGGGTCTGCAATGCCTTCAAAGTTTATAAACAGCTTTTTCCCCATTAGGGAAGAAACGGATGAATCCGGGTGTACACCAATATAACTTCTCGACATGAAGCCTGTCTCTGTAGGCTGATTATCCAGGTTTCTCCCTACGAACACGGTATCACTGACATCCTTCTGAAAAGGAAATGAAACTACATGTCTCTCTTTATTATAAGTCTCACTCTCTCCCATAATATTATAAGTTCTCTGGTGATAAAGAATCGAGCCATCGGTAAGATGAATCTCAAAACATACCCAGTTATACCGCGGTCTGTCATCTGAATTAATATTCTCAGCTGTCGTATCCTCATGCTGTGGAATCTTCACGCTGTAATGCAGGCTGCTGTGAGTCATATAGATTTCTTTTACTTTTGCGCCATCTGCCGCAATATACTGCCTGAAACGTTCCGAGTCCTTATCTGTAACCAGAACCGGCTCTTTATCGTAAAACTGTGCCTTTACGTAGGAAATATCTCTTCCCTCTGTATATACACTCTTTGGATAAATATCTACCATATACAATGTCTCTCCCACATGTACATGTCCCGGCTGATCATGCTGGGGTTCTGTAAGTCCGGAAATCATCTCCGGCTCATTTCCGCCATCTGCCGCCACATAAGATGCCACATCAGCCGTCTGCTCTGCCGCAATGCCCGCAGTTTCATCTGTTCCTACCGCTTCTTCAATCTCTCCGCCTGCAGCGATTTCACCCGCCAGACTGGTAAATCCACCGGAGCCTGCAGTCATCGCAAGCACCAGCAAAATAGCCGCTACACGCTTCCATATCATCTTTCTCATCTGCTTTCCTCCCGTCCCGATTATGAATCTGTATTATTTTTATTCTCTATAATCTGTATATTGGTAATTTCACTTTTGTCCGGATGATAATGTCCGGCATCTGCTTCCACCTGCGTCATTGCAGGAATCTCTTCATAGGGAACCCGGTATGTAATCCCTCCCAGGTAAATATCATCTGTATATTTTGTTTTATAATAAACATACACATACGGACACGTCTGTTCTGTCTTATTTTTCAATGTCAGCCGGCCATCCGTTCCTTCTGCCTCCAGCCCGTCTGCTGGCCGGAAATTCTCATCAAAGTAACTTTCCGCCTCAGACAAATACTTCACTTTGCTTCCTTCTGTACAAATATTCTTATTCAAATCCAGAACAAGCACAGCCTTTCCCGCCGGAATGTCTGTCAGGCGAAACACCGCCTTCTTCTCTTGTTCTATCTGCAATTCAATCTCTGCAATCTGAAGCATCTGCTTGGAGCAATTCCTGACCAGGACTGCCGGAACCTTCTCTATTTCGCTGTCGCTTCCATCTTCCATATATTTCCCGGAATATGTTCCAACAGCTTCTATCATCAAACTCTTATCTTTCAGGGTAATGTCCATATTCGGATTTTCCTGCTGTAAAAGAGAAAAGCCTGGAATCTCTTCTATCTTTTTACTCGAGTCCTGAGGTGAAGATGCTTTTTGCATGTGGATTACATAAATACACAAAATTACTATGAAAACAAGCACTCCGGCAAATCCGGCATAAATCCCATATTTCTTCTTCATGCTAAATCCTCTCTTTTTCCGGTAACTCTTCTAAGCTTTCACGCCAGACACTATACGCGTAATTATTAATTTATTCTAGTATTTCTATTTCAACCTTTGTTCTTATTTCTGTCAATGCCAGGGCAAATTCCGGATACTTATAACATATATAATAATGTACAATTATACATTGCACAAAAAAATAAGCTGTGCTATAATTCGTTCCGTATGTTTTAAGAAGGAGGTTTTGTATATGCCTGAAATACAGGAAAATAAAATGGGAATCATGCCTATCCCAAAGTTACTTATTACTATGTCCCTGCCCATGATGTTATCCATGCTCGTGCAGGCGCTCTATAACATTGTTGACAGTATGTTTGTTGCTAAATTAAGCGAAGATGCGCTGACTGCCGTATCACTGGCATTCCCGGTGCAGGCGCTGATGATCTCCATCGCATCCGGTACCGGAGTCGGCATCAATGCCCTGCTTTCCAGAAATCTCGGCGAAAAAGATTTCAAAAGCGCCAACCGTGCTGCTAATAATGGTTTGTTTCTTGCAATTATAAGTAGTATTGTATTTATGATACTTGGAGTTTTTGGTTCCAGATTCTTTTTCTCCGTACAGACGGATAATCCGGTTATCATCGAATATGGAACACAGTATCTGTCCATTATTACGATTTTCTGCATAGGTATTTTCATGCAGATTACCTTTGAACGTCTCATGCAGTCAACCGGAAAAACATTTTATAATATGATCACGCAGGGTCTTGGCGCTGTCATTAATATCATTCTTGATCCGATTATGATCTTTGGTCTCCTTGGATTTCCAAGAATGGAGGTTGCAGGCGCCGCTGTGGCAACCATTACCGGACAGATTGTTGCTGTAATTCTTTCGATATTCTTCAATCAGACGAAGAATAAAGAAATTCATATCCAGCTTCGGAAATTCCGGCCGCACAAAAGAACAATCGCAATGATTTATAAGGTAGGATTTCCTTCTATTGTTATGCAGTCTATCGGTTCTGTCATGACATTTGGAATGAATAAGATTTTACTTGTATTTTCTTCGACTGCAGCTGCTGTGTTTGGTGTCTACTTCAAGCTCCAAAGCTTCATCTTTATGCCGATTTTCGGACTGAATAACGGTATGACGCCAATCATTGCATATAATTACGGCGCACGAAATAAAAAGAGGATTATGGATACGATAAAACTCAGCTCCATTATCTCTGTCACCATTATGATTGCCGGATTTTTAGTTTTCCAGTTTGCGCCTGGTTTCCTGCTGAAAACCCTTTTCGACGCATCTGATAATATGCTGGCAATTGGAGTACCTGCACTTCGGATTATCAGTATCCATTTCCCGCTTGCAGGTTTTTCCATTATCACAAGCTCCTCTTTCCAGGCGCTTGGAAATGGTGTGTACAGCCTGATTGTTTCTGCCACAAGACAGTTAATTGTACTGCTTCCGGCAGCTTACATATTTTCTATTATCTCCGGGCTGTCTATGGTATGGTGGGCATTCCCGCTTGCGGAAATCATATCCATACTTGTTTCCCTTATCATGCTCCGGCGTATATACCGCCTGCAGATAAAACCGCTGGGAGAAAAGCGTCCGCCTGAACAGGAAGACTAGAAACAGAAAAAAAGATTCCAAATCAAAATGATTTTGGAATCTTTTTTCTTTGTTAAAATAATTTACGGTTTTTCCTGATCTGCATCCGATATCCGTGCACCTAAGAAGCCGGAAAGGACTGCCTGCAGGTCGACGCCTGTAGACTCTTTAAGACCGTCAGTTACCTGAGTGACTGTTCCGACAATGTCTTTTACCAATTTGGAAGTATTCCCGTCGCCGTACATGGTAATCTTATCCACCCTGGCGAGCGGTTCTGCGATATTTCTGGCAATTTCCGGCATTGCCTTGAAGTACATCTCCAGAATTGCGGCTTCGCCCATCTGCTTCATCGCTTCTGCCTTCTTCTCAATACCCTCTGCCTCTGCAAGCGCCTTTGCCTTGATTGCTTCTGCCTCTGCAAGACCCTTACTTCGGATACCCTCTGCTTCCTGCTCCATCGCATAACGCTGTGCTTCTGCAGTTGCCTTCAATGCCTCGGCCTCTTTTACCCGCTCAAATTTCTCTGCCTCCGCCTGCTTCTGACGTTCAAAGAGCTGTGCTTCGGAATCCCTCTGTGCCTCATAAAGACTGGCATCAGATTCCTGCTGCTTTGCGTAGCGCTCTGCCTCTGCCTGTTTCTTTACAGTCGCTTCCAGACTCCGCTCGGTCAGTTCTACCTCTTTTTCCTTTAAGACAATAGCTTTTTCCTGGCGCGCCAGATTCGCATCAGCGGTCGTGATCTCGACCGTCTTACGCTCAGTTTCTTTCTGAATCTGATAAGCAGCATCTGCAATCGCCTGTTTGGTATCTGCATCCTTCTGAAGCTCTGCCTTGCGGATTGCCAGATCATTTTCCTTCTGGGCAATCTGGGTTGCCGCGCTGATTTCTGCTTCCTTTGCCTCACGGTCTGCCTCCGCCTGAACAACTGCCTTCTCCTTCTGGGCTCTTGCTTTCGCATTGGCGATCTCCAGTTCTGAACTCACCTGTGCATCATTGGCCTGTTTTTTGGCGATCGCCTGCGCCCTTGCAATTTCCTTCTCACTTTCTGCTCTGGAAATAGCAGCATTTTTCTGGATTTTAACGATATTATCTACACCCAGGTTCTCAATGACACCATTACCGTCCACGAAATTCTGTACGTTAAAGCTTACAATGTCCAGACCCATAGCAGCAAGATCCGGTTCTGCATTTTCCTTGACCAGCGTTGCAAACTTCTGTCGGTCGGATACCATTTCTTCCAGATTCATCTTACCGACAATCTCACGCATATTTCCTTCCAGTACCTCGCGGGACACCTGGGCAATATACTCTGTCGGCTTATTCAAAAAATTCTGCGCTGCCAATGCAAGACGCTCCGAGTTATCACTGATTTTTACATTGACTGCCGCATCAACACGGATATTTATGTAATCTGCAGTCGGCACTGCGCTGGATGTCTTCACATCAATTGGAATCAGCTGCAGATTCAATTCATCCTTTTTCTCAAAGAATGGAATCTTGATTCCCGCCCTTCCAATCAATACCTTCGGCTGCTTTCTGAGGCCCGAGATGATGTAGGCCGTATCCGGCGACGCCTTTACATAACCTGTAACAAAAAACAACGCCAAAATAATTACTACAACTACGATTGGAATCACGATTCCTGCCATTTCAACTAACGCTTCCATAACTCAATTCTCCTTTTCCTATGTGATTTTAGAAAAGCCGCCCGACAGACTTCGTCAGGCTGCTTTTCCTTTTTTCTCATTATACTCCTATCTGAAGAAATACACAATCACAAAAAGAAGATTTTGTTAAAAAATTAACAGGATATTCTCTTCCATTTATTCTTTATATAACTCTAAAAATCTCCGGATAATCGTTGCACATTCTGCGCGATTTGCGCTTCCCTGCGGATCCAGAACAAGTACTCCGTCTACCGTCTTACCTGTAATGATTCCGTTTCCTACTGCCCATTTCATTGCTTCTTTCGCAAACGGCTGCACATCTCCTGCATCCGGGAATCTGCTATAATCGCCGGATGTCATCTTATATCCCTTATAATCTTTTGCATAACGATACATCATTGTGGCCATCTGCTCACGGGTTACATTATCGTTTGATCCAAACAGTGTTGTACCTGTATATCCGGTTACAATTTTCTTATCTGCTGCCCAGAGGACTGCATTCTTGAACCAGTCTGGCTCTGTTACATCGGAGAATTTACCTGTATACGTCATCTCCGGCTGTGCATTCATCTTATGCAGTACTGCTGCGAACTGTGCTCTTACTAATGTCTCTGCCGGTGCAAAGTGTGTCTTGTCCTTACCTGTCATCGTTTTTGCAATATAATTATATTCCACTGCATCATAGAACCAGTCTCCCTTTGCAACATCCACATATGGAAGGCTCACAGGAGTCGGCGGTTCAGGAGTCTGCATATCTTCCACTGATTCTTGTTCTGCATTTTTGAAATCCACCCACAATTCAACAGATTCATTATCTTCTTTAATCGCAGGAGTTTCTGCATATTGTCCTTTTACTTCATTTGCAGTAAGAGCCTTATTATATATACGTACATTGATAAAATCTGCCTCCGATACTCTTCCCGTTTCCGGGCAGGCTCCAATCGTCACATTGTAATCGGAATGTGCAACGCCGCTTACTGTTCCTGTTGCTTTTTCTTCCATAAGCGCGCCGTCCAGATAAACCTGAATCTTATTCTCCTGTGCATTATACACACCTACAACCTGATGTGCATGATTCAGCCAGTCTGCTCTTTGCGCTTCTGTCATCTCATAATAAATATATCTCCAGTCGCCGCCTGCATAGATAAAGAAATCTACAAACTGTCCGAATCTGGAACGGAGTCCAAAGGAATGGTCTCCTTTACTTACAAACATATTGTGATCCAACACGCCTGTCGGTATCAGATTAGCCTCTACTGTAAATGAAACATTGTCTCCTTCTACGACCGGATTCAGTGTCTCATTAAATGGGACCGCAATCTGTCCGTTCATGACAACTGTTTCTCCGTTCTTTCCAATTTCAGCCGTATTTTTATATGGAATCCGCAGCTTGTTTTTACTCATATCCGGAATAACTGTATAAATTTCTTTCACTTTATGATATGGCTTAACTTTTTCCGTTACTGCTTTATCAGCCGCATCTGTTTCTACCGGCATAAGGGTAAATTCCCATGTATATACAGAAGAAGATGGAAGCTGGTATTGTGCAAGTGGTAAAGGGCCGCAGGTTGCCCCTCCGGTTCCGAGAGAGCCATAATTCACATTTACAATCGTCTCATCTCTCGGCACAAGGTCATAGATATGTGTCACTGCATTCAAGTCGTCTGCTGTAAAATGAAGTGCACTTGCCTCTACGGTATCCTTCGCCGCAATCAGAAGCGCCTGTTTCGCACCTTTCTTTGCAATCTTCATCCATTTTACATCCGTCAGATTACCTGTATCGTCCACTTTCATATATGGATAGAAGAAATCTGTTACTGTGCTTTCCCATATTCCCTGTCTTCCATTTGTCTTTCTGTCGTTGAAAGTTTCAACCGGTCCGTTTCCATACCAGGTCACAGATTCGTAACCTTTCGGAAGTATCATAGAAGAGCCAACCCTCAGAAATGCTCCCATGCCGCTTGCCGTAGCATCAACAGACATCTTTACCGTTACCTGGCCTTCACCGCCAATTGTATAAGCGATTGTCTCTTTTGTATTGCCTGCATTTGGAAATACAAGATTTGCAGTAATTACAGGCTGTCCCTCTTCTGTCGAAGCTGTAATATTTTCCACCTGGATGGTCTTCTCTGCATCTTTCCAGCCTTTATCATAGACGCCCCAGTTACCTGCATTTTCATCATTCTCCACAAGACCTCTCCAGAAATTCGGTGCAGGTCCCTGTGTTGCAAGCGTCTCTCCGTCATAGACATAATTCTTCATAATACCTGTAGATTTCTCAATCTCAAACTCAAATTTATCACCAGATACTTCATAAGAATCTGTCTTTTCTGTTACGGTTACCTCTTTCTCACTGTTCCCCGGCTCTACATTCTTAACCTCAACCGGAATACGAATCTGCGCCCATGACATCTCTGCGCCTGCTTTTGCCCATGGAGTATCTTCTTTGAGACTCGCAGAGATATTCAGATAATATTCATTTGCCTCTCCGCGGTCCTTTGGCATCTCAAACGGAACCTTAATCGTACCGTTGCTCCTGGGCGCTACGTCGATATCTTTTACCGTTCCTTTTCCTATCTCAATACCATTTTCAAGAAGCTGCCATGTTACATTATATTCATTCAGATTCGTAAAACTGCTCTCGTTATATACTTTTACTTCTCTCGCATTCAGATCAGAAAGCTCTGCCGTGAACCAGTAGTTTTGATACTGGTATTTCACCTCCATAAGCTCCGGCTGCGGATTTCTGTCAGGAGACACAAGCCCATTTTCACAGAAACTGTTATCATTCGGTACGTCTCCCCAATCGCCGCCATAACCATAGAAGTACCCGCTGATTTCATCCTCATAAAGGTTAAGGTGTGCACCGTCTTCACTATAATAATCCCATCCGTAATCCGGCAGTTCTACTGCCCTCGACTGGTCTACCCAGTCCCAGATAAAGCCGCCGAGCATATTGTCGCCGCTGCGTATGGCATCCCAGTATTCTTTCAGATTTCCTACAGAATTTCCCATAGCATGTGCATACTCGCACATCACATATGGAATCTTCCCGGTCCCTGCCCTTCCCTGCACAGTCGGAACATCCGGATACATATTACTTCCCAGGTCTGTACCCATCGTATCATTCTGTCCTTCACTATGTACCGGACGGGTAGGATCATTATTTTTAAAATACCAGATCATGTCTCTGTATAATCCATTGGAATGATTTGGGTCGCTTGTATATGCCATCTCATTTCCGATAGACCAGATCACAATTGCCGGGTTATTTTTCAACCGCTTGTAAGCAGTCTCTGTACGGTCCATTCCCAGTTCCTTAAAAAGTCCTTCTGCAGAACTGTTCCCCATAATAGAATGGCTTTCCATATTGGTCTCGCCAATCATATACATACCCCACTTATTACACAGCCAGTAAAGGTATTCATCATTGCTGTAATGGGATGTCCGAATCGCATTCAGGTTATTCTGCTTCATCAGGCGGACATCCTCCTGCTGGGTTTCCCGCGGAGCCGCCTTGCCGTAAAATGGGTCTGTGTCATGTCTGTTAACACCCTTTAAGAACAACGGCTTGCCATTAATCTTCATTTGCTGCCACTGCGTTGTGGTTACGTTATAATTTCCATCCACTTCTGTTCTTGTAAATTCAATCTCACGGAAACCAAGCTGCGTGGAAAGGGTCTCTACTTCCTCTCCATTTCCATCTTTTAATGTCAGCACCAGCGCATACAGATTCGGATGCTCCGCTGACCAAAGCTTAGGAGCTTTTACATTCTGTCTTAAATCAAAAGTTTTCGTTTCTGCAGATGCCACCTGGGATACCGGAATCTTCATACCTCCCAGGATATCATTTCCTTTTTCATCCAGAGCCTGTACCTCTACGCTCCATCCGCTCTGTGCGGCGGATGCCAGATTGCGGATATCTACCGATACATCCAGAACCGCATCCTTGTAATTGTCATCCAGCTCTGTCCGTACAGTATAATCCTGGATTTTTACAAGCGGTTCACTGGTAAGATAGACATCACGGAAAATTCCGCCGTCATAGAGCATATCCTGACCTTCAAACCAGGTGCCGTCACAGAATTTATGTACCTTAACTGCCAGAAGGTTCTCTCCGTCCTGCAGATAATCCGTGATATCAAACCGATGCGGACTGAAAGTATCCTCACTGTATCCAACCTCTTTTCCATTTACATAGACATAATATGCGGATTCCACACCCTGGAAGCTCACATAGATACGGCGGTTATCTGCCCGCATCGTATCATCCACAGTAAAGGTCTTCCGGTACAAGCCTACCGGGTTATAATTTACCGGTGCATGCGGTACTGCTACATTTGTATCATATTTTGACTGCCATGGAGTCTGTACGTTACAGTAGATAGAATAATCAAATCCCTGCATCGTCCAGCTCTTCGGCAAGGTCACTTCTTTCCAGCCGTCTGCGGACTTCTTCTGAAATCCTTCTGTCATAAATCCGTCGTCTCCCATGAACTTCTGCGCCCGCTGTTCATTCTGGACTACCGTAAGATCCCATTTTTCTTTTTCACCTGTGAGAAGCTTAAAATACGTGGAATCTTCCCTTGCATTATAATCCCAGACTGCCTTTGCCGCAGTCTCACTGTTCTGATAAGGAATCTTCTGAACAGATGCAGCCTCCCTGTTAATCTGAAACACATCTTCCCCTGTCACCTTGTTTCCATCCACATCCGTGTAATCCGTTCCGGTCCATTCCTTGTGGGTAAACTTTACCTTATCCACATCTGCCGTCACAGAATCTGCCGCAACAAAATTCGCCGACGAAGTACCGGCAGCCTTTACGTCTGCCATACCGAACGGAAGCAGTGTCCCTGCCATTGCCACGGACAGCATGTCAAACACCATACTTGCTGCCAAAACAGCCGACAATACCTTTTTCCTTAATCTCATTTTCTCTTCTCCTTGTCTTTATATTTTTACTATAAAAATAATTTAGCATTTCACCACCTTGAACCGTTAGGATAATATCGGTTAAAAAATAGGACAATTTTGTATTCTTAATTCGTTCTTCTATAGAAAACAACATTTCTCTGATTACTCCTCAGCAGCGCTGGCATGATCAATCAAGATTCCGGGAGATCATTATCTATCTACTTTTTGACACTCCATCCGAACCTTCCTAAGTCTCTCCCCAGGGAAAAATATTCTCCGTGAGAATATGCGATCAGTCCTGCTTCATTCAGCTCAAACTTTCCGTTTTTCTTCATATATTTATCATCAACCCGCACAGCCAGCACTTTGGCCAGAAACATATGGTGCGAGCCAAGCTCTTTTACTTCGGTTACTCTGCATTCGATATTGACCGGACTTTCCTTGATTGTCGGAGCATAGCTTAGTTTTTCTGACTTTTCTCTGGTCAGCCTCATGGCTTTCCATTTGTCTACATCTCTTCCGGAACGGACGCCGCACCAGTCTGTTGCTTTAATAAGCTTCTCCGTCGTAAGATTAATCACAAACTCTCCGCTTTCTTTTAGCAGCGGATAAGAATACCGCTCCGGTCTTACGGAAATATAGAGCATCGCCGGATTCGTACACACCGTCCCGGTCCATGCCACCGTAATAATATTATCATTTCCCTTCTTATCTGCTGTACTTACCATAACTGCCGGCAGCGGATAAAGCATATTCCCCGGCTTCCATATCTGTTTTCCCATAACATATAATCAGGAGGGGAAGTCCCCTCCTTCTCCTTTCTCATTTATTGCTGTAATGTTGCCACAAGCGTCGGTATCAACTGCTTCTTTCTGGACACGACACCTTTTAATATAATCTTCTCCGTATCCTCCGGCAGGTCAAAAGCATCAATAATGTAACCTCTCGCGCCTGTACCGCAGCATAGCAGTTCCGTTGTTTCTGACAAAATATCGGTCAGCATAAAATATACAAGCTGAAGTCCGTGGGATTTCAAAATCTTCGGGAAATAAGGCACCAGTTTTTCTTTGATTTCCTCCAGTTCTTCCTTGTTCATAGAATTAATCTGTCCTACTCCAAATACCATATCATTAACTGTAAAATGTTTGAAGTCCTGCAGACAAATTTCCTGTGCGCTCTTCCCTTTCAGGCTGCTTCCGGCATTGAACATCTCACGCGCCATCTCTTCCAGATTAATCTTTGCAATACCTGCAAGCTTTCTTGCAGTCGCCTCATCCAACGCCGTACATGTCGGGGAACGGAACAAAAGAGTATCCGAAATAATCGCCGAACACAGAAGCCCTGCAATCTTCTGAGTCAGCTTCACTCCCGCTTCCTCGTACATCTGGCACACAATCGTCGCCGTACATCCAACCGGCTGATTCCGGAAAAATACCGGTCCCATCGTCTCGATGCTTCCAAGTCTGTGGTGGTCGATAATCTCAATAATATCCGCCTCATCAATCCCGTCTACCGCCTGTGATTTCTCGTTGTGGTCCACTAATATTACCTTCTTCTTACTGGAAGCCAGGAAACGACGCCGGGATAAAAATCCCTTAAACTTTCCCTGACGGTCCAGAACCGGGAAATCACGGAACTTTGTCTTCGCCATGACATCCTTGATATCATCTACAAAATCGGTCATGCGGAACGTTGTGAGTGCTCCTTTACTCATAAAATGTCTGACCGGAATACTCTGATTAATGAGACGCACTGCTGTGAAGGTGTCATGCGGTGTCCGGATAACTACAATGCTCTGTTCTTCCGCCCTCTTAATCAGACGCTCAGATACTTCTGCATTGTGGCATACAACAATACAGCTCGCATCAATATCCACGGCACATGCCTGTGACTCATAACGGTTTCCTACAATCACCAGATCGTCTTTTTCAATAAACTCTTCCATCATCTCCGGGCTTGACGCACCAATGGTTACCTTTCCTTTTGTAAAATATCCGTGCTCATTTCCTACAATCAAAGTGCCGTCCAGCGTCTTAATAATATTTTTATACTGGGTTCTTGCCTGGGATAAAATACAGTTATCATAAACATCCATATAGGACTGGGCGATATCACCTGTAGATATCACACCCACTAATTCGCCGTCCTTTACAACCGGCATGGTCTTTATATTATTCTCTTTCATTTTTGCCCAGGCATCCTTAATCGAAAGATTTGGCTCTACTCCCTCAATTTTATGGATATCCATATCCTTCACCTGTAATTTCACATTCGACAAAAGCGCTGGTGGATCTATTTTAAATTTTTTTAGTACATATGCCGTTTCTTCATTAATCTGTCCGGCTCTTCTTGCCTCATATTCTCCGCCGGTTACTTTATGCTTTAATTCTGCATACGCAATTGCGGAACAAATAGAATCTGTATCCGGATTCTTATGGCCAACTACATATACTTTTCCTGCTTTTTTTCCCATATTATCACCCCGCCAATCTGTTCTTTTAAGATAGCTTACCATTTTTTCCGGTTTTCGTCACCCTTAATTTGGGAAACTTTATATTTTTCTTTGTATACCGCCCACATTTGTGCTATAATTCCTTTATACGTATAGCTTTACGAACTATAATGCTAAGAATCAGGAAGGTAAATTGCAATGAGTGAAGAATTATTACAGGAAGAAACAAAGGCAGAAGTTACTGCAGAAGAAACTACAATGGCAGACCTTGAAGAACATTTTGACGATGCAAATCCGTGGAATGTTGTTCAGTCTTATATGGAACAGAAGACGATTCTCCCAGTAAAAGTAGAAGGTATCGTTAACGGCGGTGCAATCGCTATGTTAGAAGGACTCCGTGGCTTTATCCCAGCCTCCAAGCTGTCCTTATCTTATATTGAGAATCTGGAAGATTACCTGCTTCAGGACATCGAAGTTCGTGTCATCGATGTGGATCAGGCAAACAACCGCCTCGTTCTCTCTGCGAGAGAAATCTTAAAAGAAAAAGAAAAAAAGGCAATGGAAGAAAAAATTGCAAACGTTAAAATCGGAAGCGTTGTAACCGGCAAGGTTGAATCCATACAGAATTATGGCGCATTCATCCGCATGGAGGATGGCTTATCCGGACTGGTACACGTATCCCAGATCAGTCAGAAACGTGTGAAGCATCCAAAGGATGTGTTAAATGTTGGCGACGAAGTATCCGTTAAGATTATCGGAGTAAAAGAAGGCAAAATCAGCCTCAGCATGAAAGCTCTGGAAGAAGTTCCGGAAGAGCCGGAAGAAAAAGTACAGATTCCGAAGTCTGAAAGCATTGGAACAAGACTTAGAGATTTATTTAAAGGAATTCAGTTATAAAAAGCAGAGTTCAGGCAAAACTGCCTGAACTCTGTTTTTATTATGTTGGAAACTTCATTCCCTGATTTATTTCCCAAGAGCATCCAGCTCTTCCATCCACGCTGTCACACATGCATCACTCGGCATTCTCCAGTCTCCTCTTGGAGATAACGCGACTGTCCCGACCTTCGGGCCATCCGGCAGACAAGAGCGTTTGAACTGCTGACTGAAAAACCGCCAGCAGAATGTGCGCAGCCATTTATATATCGTATCTTCGTCGTACACTCCCGCAAAGGAACACTTTGCAATACGGTAGATTTTTTCCGGTGCATATCCGAAACGCATCATATAATACAGGAAGAAATCATGCAGCTCATAAGGGCCTACCAGATCCTCTGTCTTCTGTGCAATCTCTCCATCCTTCGGAGGAAGCAGCTCCGGGCTTACCGGTGTGTCAAGCACATCGTACAATACTTCTTTTAACTGTTCATCCCCACACGTATCCGCATAATAATGTACCAGATGCCTTACCAGTGTCTTGGGCACAGATGCATTGACTCCATACATAGACATATGGTCTCCGTTATAGGTTGCCCATCCAAGCGCCAGTTCTGACAAATCTCCTGTTCCAATTACCAGACCGCTCTTCTGGTTCGCAATGTCCATCAGCACCTGGGTCCGTTCTCTTGCCTGTGCATTTTCATAGGTAACACTATGGTCTTCCGAGTCATGCCCGATATCTTGAAAATGCTGAAGTACCGCGGCTCCAATCGGCACTTCTTTCAGTTCCGCTCCCAGCTTTACTGACATTTTGCAGGCATTCTGATAAGTGCGGTCAGTAGTTCCAAAGCATGGCATTGTTACAGCTGTGATTCCGCTTCTTTCAAGTCCCAGCGCGTCAAATGCTTTCGCCGTTACAAGAAGTGCAAGTGTAGAATCCAGCCCTCCCGAGATACCTACGACTGCATTTTTTGTATGCGTATGGGAAAGACGTTTCTTGAGCCCCATTGCCTGTATCGTCAGAATTTCCTCACATCGTTTTGCTCGCTCACTTCCTTCTCCCGGAACAAAGGGCATCGCCGGAAATGTTCTGGTGAGCTCTGTCTCTTCTTTTTTTATGGTAAATGGAATCCGGATTAATCTACGTTCTTTAGCCACCTGGAAGGTCGTATTTCTTCTCCGCTCACTGTTCAGTCTCCGAACATCAATCTCAGAATAAATAACCCCATTTTCAAAACGCTTTCCCTGTGCCAGTATGGTACCATTTTCCGCAATGATATTATGTCCGCCAAACACAAGATCCGTTGTAGATTCGCCTTCTCCTGCATTTGCATAAATATATCCGCAGATCAATCTTGCAGACTGGCCGGATATCAGACTCCTTCTATACTCTTCTTTTCCGATAGTCTCGTCACTGGCGGAACAATTTGCAATCAGCACAGCGCCTTCTCTTACCGCCTCTATACTTGGCGGAACCGGGGACCATACATCCTCGCAGATTTCCGCTGATACAATCAAGGAATCCATCTCGTCTGCCACAAAGAGAAGCTGCGGGCCAAACGGAATCTCTTTTCCTTCAAATACTATCATCCTTGCCTGGTCCGGTCCTTGGCGGAACTGGCGCATTTCATAAAATTCTCCATAATTCGGGAGAAATGTTTTCGTCGTAAATCCAAGTATCTTTCCCCTGTTGAGCGCTGCCGCCACATTATAAAGCTCTCCGTCAACTGCAAGCGGCACGCCAACAAATATAAGCCCGTCTTTATCCTCGGTATACGCCGCAATCGAAAGGAGCGCCTCCTTCGCCTTGTCAAGCAGAATATCCTGTGTAAACAAATCCCCGCAGGTATATCCAGTAATGCACAGCTCCGGAAAGACAATCACCTTGGCTCCCGCCGCAGAAGTTTCTCTGATTTTTCTACATATCTGTTCTGTATTATACGTAATGTCCGCCACACGGATGTCCGGTGTTACGGCTGCAACTTTTACAAATCCATGTCTCATGCTCTTCCTCCATTTTATCTACTTCTTTTTATAATCCTCTTCAAGTCTTCTACGGTATAGTGATATGCAGTATTACAGAAATGACACTTTACTTCAATATCTTTTCCTTCCTTTATCATTTCTTGAATATCCTTTTTCCCGATACTCACAATCGCCTTCTCTACCCGCTCTTTGGAACAGTTACAGTAAAATCTTGTCTCTATCGTATCTGTAATCTCAAGTCCCAGATTCCCCAGAAGCTCTTCCAGAAGCTGCTCCGGAGAATACCCTTTCTCTAACAGCTCTGTGACAGAAGTTACTTTTTTCAGATTTTCTTCCAACTGACTAATGGTCTTCTCATCTGCAAACGGCATCAGCTGGATAATAAAACCGCCCGCACATTTTACCGTATTATCCTTTTCCATCCGCACACCCAATCCTACAGAAGACGGAATCTGCTCGGAATTTGCAAAGTAATAGGTCAAATCTTCTGCTATCTCACTGCTTACAAGAACGGTCTGACCGGAATATGGCTCTTTGAGTCCCATATCCTTGATTACCTGCAGCAAGCCGACACCTACCGCACCGCCCACATCCAGCTTCCCGTTTTTTGGCGGGAGCATCACATCGGGATTCAGTACATACCCCTTCACATTGGCATGGCTGTCCGCCGTCACCGTAATTCCCCCCAAAGGCCCGCCGGAACGAATCTGCAAGGTCAGCATATCCGAATCATTTTTCATCATGCTCCCCATCATCGCCCCTGCGCTCATAAGCCTTCCAAGGGCGGCCGTTGCCACAGGACTTGTATTATGATGCTCTCTTGCAGTTTCCACAAGCTCTCTTGTGGTGGCTGCAAATGCCCTTACCTGTCCTTCTGCCGCCGTTGCTCTTACAATATAATCTTTCATTTATCCAAAACTTCCTTTCTCTTGCCTTGTTCTCTTGCCACCACACAGATTCTTTCACTTTTTTCATGTGGTATTTTTCTCGTATATGCATCATATGCCGCCTCAAAGATCAGCCCTGCATTCCTAAGCAGTTCTTTCATCTCGTCCAGCGTATATGCTCTCTGAAAATGCACCTCCTGATATTTGCGGTAAAACTCCTTCTTCTCTGCATCCTGAATAAACAAGGTCAGTTCATATTCATTTATTTTCTCCTCTTCATCATAATAGTTATCCCAGATAAAGCTGCATTTTTCACGATCCTCAGCAATTACCTGCTCCCCAAGAACTTCTTTATATTTATACTCTGTATTAAAATCAAATACAAAGATACCGTCCGGGTCAAGATAATTATTTACAAGCCGGAACACTTCTTCTAATTCCTGTTTCTCTACAATATAATTGACCGAATCGCAGACACTTACAATCCCGCGCACGGTGCCATACAGCTCAAATCCCTGCATATCCTGCAGAAGATACAGAATATCATGTCCGCTCTCCTTTTGCTTTTTCATTGCAATTTCCAGCATCTCACCGGAATTATCCACTCCTGTCATATCATATCCGCGCTTTGCAAGCGCTTCTGTCATATTCCCGGTTCCGCAGCCAAGCTCCAGCATGAGCCCATCCCGAATCCCATATTCACTGAAAAGCTTCTGCAGATAATCTGCCCACTCTTCGTAAGGTACATTATCCATGAATGTATCATAAACTTCAGCAAAACTTGTATATGAATCCATCACTCTCTCCTCCCATAGACGCAAACAGTATGCAAGCATCCGTTTTGTGTCCATATGTCCCTTGTCTCATATTATACACGAACCACTTTTTTTATCAACCAAAAAGAAAACGCAGACCTTCAAAAGATCTGCGCCTTTTCTTTCTTCTGTCTCATCTATTCTGTCTCGATAATGAATTTCGTGCTTCCCTTTACTCCTTCTCTGATTCCGGCAAAGGATTTATAATTTTCTCCTAACAATGTCATCGCATCAATCCGATTCGTCAGATTCTTAATATCTCCGTTAAAAAGTTCCGTTAATTTATCAATTCCGGAAGTCTTAAACTCGGACATTCCATCTGCCAATGTCTGATTTCCCTCAGCGAGCGCCTGACTGCCATCCGCAACCTGTGCCGCGCCGCTCTTCAGTGCATTTGCTCCTGCAGATGCTGCATTCGCGCCATCTGCAAGCTGCCTTACTCCTTCTTTTAGCTGAGAGCCGCCCTGCTGAAGCTTTAAGGTTCCTCCTGTCAGAAGATTGCTGTTTTTATTTAATGTTGCCGCA
>CALFCS010000027.1 GCA_937950565.1 uncultured Lachnospiraceae bacterium | reverse complement strand
AGTTTTGCAGGAAGGAGGGGTATATATGAGAGAAGAGAAGAATCCGGATTTTGTCCCGGCAGAAGAGTGGGGCCATGCAGTCTCGCAAAGCGAATTTGATTATGACTATGCAGACGAGATTCCGGAGCAGCGGGAGGAGCTTACCATAGAGCGAATCCAGGAAATGCTTGATAACCGGCAGTTTAAGGAATTAAAAGAAGAATTGGAAAATAATATGTACCCTGTCGACCTTGCGGATATTCTGGAGGAAGTAGATGAGAAGCAGCTTGTCCTGATCTTCCGTCTTCTGGTAAAGGAAGAGGCAGCGGAGACATTTGCCTATATGAACAGTGACCTCCGTGAGGTGCTGATTAATGCACTGACGGATTCCGAGCTTGAGGAAGTCATGGAAGAAATGTATCTGGACGATACGGTTGACGTGCTGGAAGAGATGCCCGCCAACGTCGTTGACAGGCTTCTTCTTGTGACCGATGAAGAAAAGCGTGCGCAGATTAACCAGCTTCTGCAATATCCGGAAGACAGCGCCGGAAGCGTTATGAATGTGGATTACATTGCGCTGAATAAAGAAATGACTGTCGAGGATGCAATCATGAAAATCCGGCAGGTTGGATTGAACCGCGAGACGATTTACACCTGTTATGTGACGGAGAAGCGACGCCTGATCGGTGTAGTAGATATTAAGGACCTTCTGACGACGGGCGAGTCCAGAATGGTCGAAGAGATTATGGATACGAACATGATTTATGCACAGACAACGGATGACCAGGAGGAAGTGGCCAGGACGATTATGAAATATGGTCTGATCGCACTTCCGATTGTCGATCATGAAAAATGTATGGTCGGTATTGTTACGGTTGACGACGCGATGCTTGTCCTGCAGGAAGAGGAGACGGAAGATATCAGCATCATGGCCGGTGTCAGCCCCAGTGATGAATCTTATTTTGGAACTACCGTAATGGAACATGTGAAGAGTCGTATTCCGTGGCTGTTGTTTTTGATGTTATCGGCTACATTTACCCAGATGATTATGAACAGCTATGAGACAGCAATAGCGGTGATGCCCCAGCTGACCGGATTTGTACCAATGCTGACCGGTACGGGCGGAAACTGTGGTTCCCAGAGTTCTACTCTGGTGATTCGCGGACTTGCTACGGGGGAGATAGAATTCAGGGACCTTCTGAAGGTTATCTGGAAGGAAATCCGGGTGGCTTTCTGTGTGAGCATTATTCTGGCAGTTGTCAATGGGCTTCGCATTATGCTGATGGGACAGGGAGATGCAATGGTGGCTGTTACAATCGGACTTACAATGGCATGTACCGTGATCATTGCGAAGATTGTCGGATGTACCCTTCCGCTTGTTGCGAAAAAGGTTGGGTTAGACCCGGCGATTATGGCGACTCCGTTGATTTCTACTTTGGTCGATATCAGCACGATCAGCATTTATTTTGCGATTATCAGCGCAGTATTTCATCTCCAGTAATAGAATCTAACGGAATGTACGAAAAAATAGACATAAGATTATCGCAAAGAGACCTTGTCCGCAGGGTTTCTTTGTATTATAATGAAAATACTGAGAAAAAATGGAAAGGAGTCTTTCGGCCATGGGATTTATTGATGATATTAAGGCAAAGGCAAAAACAAATAAGAAGACAATTGTACTTCCGGAAACAGAGGATATCCGGACATATGAGGCGGCAGAGGCAGTTCTGAAAGAAGGAACGGCTAATCTGATTCTTGTCGGAAGTGAAGAGGAAATCGCGAAAAATAAAGGCGATTTCGACATCAGCGGTGCAACGATCGTTGATCCTGCGACAAATGAAAAAACAGAAGCGTATATCGCAAAATTAGTAGAACTCAGACAGAAAAAGGGTATGACAGAAGAACAGGCAAGAGAACTTCTTCTTACAAACTATCTGTATTATGGCGTTATGATGGTGAAGATGAAAGACGCAGATGGAATGGTATCCGGTGCATGTCATTCTACGGCTGATACATTAAGACCGTGCCTTCAGATTCTGAAGACAAAGCCGGGCACAAAGCTGGTATCTGCATTCTTCGTAATGGTAGTGCCGGATTGTGACATGGGAGCAGACGGAACGTTTATATTTGCAGATTCCGGACTTGAGCAGAACCCGGATCCGGAGAAGCTTGCTGCAATCGCACTTTCTTCCGCAGATTCTTTCAAGCTCCTTACCGGAAAAGAGCCGGTAGTTGCGATGCTTTCCCATTCAACCAAGGGAAGCGCAAAACATGCAGATGTAGATAAGGTAGTGGAAGCAACAAGAATTGCAAAGGAAAATGCTCCGGAAGGTCTTATGCTTGATGGTGAGTTCCAGTTAGATGCTGCTATCGTACCGGAAATCGGCCAGTCCAAAGCGCCGGGAAGCCCGGTTGCAGGAAAGGCAAACGTACTGGTATTCCCAGATCTTGATGCAGGAAATATCGGATACAAGCTTGTACAGAGACTTGCAAAAGCAGAAGCTTACGGACCGCTGACGCAGGGAATCGCCGCTCCGGTAAACGATCTTTCCCGTGGATGCAGTGCAAAGGATATTGAAGGTGTTGTAGCAATCACAGCCGTTCAGTGTATGGCAGAAGACTAGAGAAAAGAGGAGAAAAAAATGAATGTATTAGTAATTAACTGTGGAAGTTCTTCTTTGAAATTCCAGCTTATCAATTCTGAATCAGAAGAAGTTCTTGCGAAAGGACTTTGCGAGAGAATTGGAATCGACGGAAGTCTTACTTACCAGCCGGAAGGCGGAGAAAAAATAAAATCCGACAAAGCGATGCCGACACATACGGAGGCAATCCAGTTTGTCATTGATGCACTTACAGATGAAAAGACCGGTGTTGTTAAGAGTTTAGACGAGATTGGGGCTGTCGGACACCGTGTCGTACATGGAGGAGAGAAGTTTGCAAGCTCTGTTGTGATTACAGATGAAGTAAAAGCGGCAATTGAGGAATGTAATGACCTTGCACCGCTTCATAATCCTGCAAACTTAATCGGAATTAACGCATGTCAGGAATTAATGCCGGGCACACCAATGGTAGCAGTATTTGATACTGCTTTCCATCAGACTATGCCGGAAAAGGCATACTTATATGGACTTCCATATGAATATTATGAGAACTATGCAGTAAGACGTTATGGATTCCATGGTACAAGCCATAGCTTTGTATCCAAGCATGCGGCAGAATTTATGGGAGTAGATATTAATGATTCTAAGATTATTGTTGCACATCTTGGAAACGGCGCATCCATCAGCGCAGTTGTAAATGGAAAATGTGTAGATACATCCATGGGCCTTACACCACTCGAAGGTCTTGTAATGGGAACCCGCTCCGGTGATATGGATCCTGCGATTATGGAATATATTGCAAAGAAAGAGAATCTGGATATTGCAGGCGTAATGAATGTGCTGAACAAGAAATCCGGTGTATTTGGAATTTCCAAGAACCTGTCCAGCGATTTCCGTGACCTTGAAGACGCTATGAACAATGGAAATCCATATGCGAAGGCAGCGATGGAAGTATTCAGCTACCGTGTAGCAAAATATATCGGTTCTTACGTGGCAGCCATGAACGGTGTGGATGCAATCGCATTTACAGCAGGCATCGGTGAGAACTCAGGAACAGTCCGCAAGATGGTTCTTGGATATCTCGGCTATCTTGGAATTACAGTTGACGAGGAAGCAAATAAAGGACGTGGAGAGGACATTATGATTTCCACAGCTGATTCCAAAGTAAAAGTTGCTGTAGTTCCGACAAACGAAGAGCTTGCAATTGCGCGTGAAACAGTTGCATTAGTTTAGAAGATTATAGTTGACAAAATTATTTTACATGATATAATAGTTTAGGTGTGAATAGGAGTAATATGATGTTATTGGACCTATCCCCTGTTCTTTCAGAACAGCATACAACTTTAGATGAGACAGTTTCCTGTACTCTGGAAGTTTTTCAATCAAAACTTGGTACATTTCCCATTATGGAAAAGGGGAACATTCATGTAGCGGTCGAGTATACAGAAGCACAGAAGTATCATATCTGTATGACAGGCAGGCTGGTCATCGGAATTCCGTGTGACCGTTGTCTTGAGACAGTACCGACGGTGTTTGAACTGGATTTTGACCGGGATGTGGAAATTGGTGAGTCAAAGGAAAATGAAGGAAACTATATTGACGGATATACGCTTGACGTAGATAAGCTTATCTACGGAGAGATATTGATAGGGTGGCCGACGAAGATTCTGTGTAGCGAAGACTGTAAGGGAA